>JBJEMT010000090.1:0-18774 GCA_051879815.1 Suilimivivens sp.
GATAATTTTATATAGTATACTATAACTATCAGTATGAAAGGAAGGGTTACAAAATGGAGTTAAGAACAGCAGCTTCACCGAAAGATGTGAAGCACTACACAACAGAAAGACTGAGAGAAGAATTTTTGATTCAGAACCTGTTTGTACCGGGAGAAATCAAGCTGGTCTACAGCCATATTGACAGGATCATTACAGGTGCTGCAGTGCCGGTTTCACCCCTTGTACTGACCGCAGGTGATGAACTGCGTGCAGATTATTTCCTGCAGAGAAGAGAAATGGGCGTGATTAATATCGGCGGTGCCGGTACCATTACCATCGACGGTAAGAAATATGAGGTAGGCTTTAAGGAAGGCATGTATATCGGTATGGGTGCTAAGGATATTGTATTTGACAGCGTTGATGCCGGAAAGCCTGCTAAATTCTACATTAACAGCGCACCGGCTCATACTACATATCCAACCGTTTTGATCAAACCAAACGGAACACCTGAAGAGGGCGTAGTGATCGTCAAGGATGAAAACAAAGTGGAATTGGGATCTCTTGAGGATGCAAATCACAGAGTGATCTGCAAATACATCCTTCCCGGACAGGTAGAGAGCTGCCAGCTTGTTATGGGTATGACCAAATTAGAGCCGGGCAGTGTCTGGAACACCATGCCCTGCCATACACATGACAGACGTATGGAGGTTTACCTTTACTTTGAAATGCCCGAGGATGCCTTTGTTATGCATTATATGGGAGAACCCACAGAGACAAGACACATCGTTATGAGAAATGAAGAGGCAGTGATTTCACCCAGCTGGTCCATCCATTCCGGATGCGGTTCCAGAGCTTACACTTTTATCTGGGGCATGGTCGGTGAGAATCAGGACTTCGATGATATGGATCATGTGGCAAATCAGGATCTGATGTAAGGAAACATTATTTCAGGCAGAAGATCTGAAATGAAATAAATATATAAAGAAAAGGAGATTAAGAAAAAATGGGAAATTTTATTCAGAAGTTTTCACTGGAAGGTAAGGTAGCATTGGTAACAGGTGCTTCTTACGGTATCGGATTTGCAATTGCAAGCGCATATGCAGAAGCCGGCGCAACTATCGTTTTCAACGATATTAAGCAGGAGCTTGTTGACAAGGGTCTTGCAGCTTATGAAGAAAAGGGAATCAAGGCTCATGGCTATGTATGTGATGTTACCAGCGAGGAACAGGTCAATGCCATGGTAGCACAGATTGAAAAGGAAGTCGGCGTTATTGATATCCTTGTAAACAATGCAGGTATCATCAAGAGAATTCCCATGTGTGATATGACAGCAGAGCAGTTCCGCCAGGTAATCGATGTTGACTTAAATGCTCCTTTTATCGTAGCAAAGGCTGTTATTCCCAGCATGATCAAGAAGGGACATGGTAAGATCATCAACATCTGTTCCATGATGAGTGAGCTTGGACGTGAGACTGTTTCCGCTTATGCGGCAGCTAAGGGCGGTCTTAAGATGCTGACAAGAAACATTGCATCTGAATACGGCGAATACAACATTCAGTGTAACGGTATCGGACCCGGCTATATTGCAACTCCTCAGACAGCTCCCCTTCGTGAGATCCAGCCTGACGGAAGCAGACATCCTTTCGATCAGTTCATTATTGCAAAGACTCCCGCAGCACGTTGGGGTGTAACGGAAGATTTACAGGGACCTGCAGTATTCCTTGCCTCTGAGGCATCCGATTTTGTAAACGGACATGTTCTCTATGTAGACGGCGGTATTTTGGCATATATTGGCAAGCAGCCCCAGTAATCGCAGAAAGGAACACCATATGAAAATAGCATTGATCAATGAAAACAGCCAGGCAGCAAAGAATGCAATGATCTGTGATACTTTGAAGAAGGTTGTAGAGCCCATGGGACACGAAGTCTTTAATTACGGTATGTATTCCGCAGAGGATACCGCTCAGCTTACCTATGTGCAGAACGGGATTCTGGCAGCCGTACTTCTCAATTCAGGTGCGGCAGACTTTGTGATCACAGGCTGTGGAACCGGTGAAGGCGCCATGCTGGCATGTAACTCCTTCCCCAAGGTGCTTTGCGGACACATTACCTCGCCCCTGGATGCTTATCTCTTTTCCCAGGTAAATGACGGTAACTGTATTGCCCTTCCTTTTGCAGAGAATTTCGGATGGGGCGGAGAGTTGAATCTTCAGTACATATTTGAAAAATTGTTCTGTGCGCCGGGCGGTGGCGGCTATCCCAAGGAGAGAGTCGTTCCTGAGCAGAGAAACAAGAAAATCTTGGATCAGGTAAAAGAAGTTACCCATACAGACCTTGTAACCATTTTAAAGAATCTTGACAGAGACCTGGTAAAGGGCGCTCTTTCCGGAGAAAAGTTTCAGGAGTACTTCTTTGCAAACTGCAAGTGTGACAAGATTGCAGCGTGCGTAAAAGAAATTTTAGCGTAAGTAAAAATGATAGGATTGACTTGAAATAAGTCAGAACGGAGGAATCATGAACGCAGTTTTAGAAAAGATCAGCAAGATCGGTATTGTGCCGGTTGTAAAGATTGACAGAGCAGAGGATGCCCTTCCTCTCGCAAAAGCATTGTGTGCAGGCGGACTTCCCTGTGCAGAAGTTACTTTCCGTACAGATGCGGCTGCAGAAGCAATTAAGATCATGACAGAAAATTTTCCTGACATGTGTGTAGGTGCAGGTACTGTCTTAAATGCAGCACAGGTCGACGCAGCAGTGGAAGCAGGCGCCAAATTTATCGTAAGTCCCGGACTGAATCCCAATACAGTAAAGTATTGTATTGAAAAGAATGTGCCTATCACACCCGGTACTTCAAGCCCCAGTGATATCGAGCAGGCTATCGAACTTGGTCTTGATGTTGTTAAGTTCTTCCCGGCAGAGCAGTCAGGCGGTCTTGCCAAGATCAAAGCCATGGCAGCTCCCTATGTAAATATGAAATTCATGCCAACCGGCGGTATCAATGCCAAGAATTTAACCTCATATCTTGATTTTAACAAGATCATTGCATGCGGCGGTTCCTGGATGGTTCCCGGTGACCTGATCAATGCGGGTGAATGGGACAAGATCGAGCAGCTGACAAGAGAAGCTGTTCAGACCATGCTTGGTTTTGAACTGGCTCACGTTGGTGTGAACGCAGAGAATGAAGAGGAAGCTTTAAAGGCAGCCAACAGATTTGCATTTATCTTCGGAATGCCTGCTAAAGTGGGTAACAGCTCCATATTTGCAGGAACAGCTCTTGAAGTGATGAAGAGCCCTTATCTTGGAAAGAACGGACATATTGCCGTGAGAACCAACTATATTGAGAGAGCAGTGAACTACTTATCCACAGTTCTCGGTGTGGAATTCAATGAAGAATCTGCCAAGAGAGATGCAAAAGGCGCGTTGAAGGCAATCTATCTCAAAGAAGAAATCGGCGGCTTTGCAGTACATTTAGTACAGAAATAGGACCTTGAGGAAGAAATCAGGTACAATTTATAAAGAGTAGAAAGGAATTAAGGAAATGGCAAAGGTTATTACAATGGGCGAGATTATGCTCAGATTATCTACACCCAATAATGAAAAATTTATTCAGGCAGACGAATTTGATATTAACTATGGCGGCGGCGAAGCAAACGTAGCTGTATCCTTAGCTAATTACGGCCATGATGCAGAATTTGTTACCGCAGTTCCCGACAATGAGATTGGTGAATGTGCTGTTGCAGCTCTCAGAAAATACAATGTTTCCACAAAGCATATTGCAAGATGCGGTGAAAGACTTGGTATTTACTATCTGGAGTCAGGCTCTTCCATGAGACCTTCCAAGGTTGTTTATGACAGAGCACATTCTTCTATTTCCACAGCTACAGAAGCAGATTTTGATTTTGATGATATTTTCAAGGATGCTGACTGGTTCCACTTTACAGGTATCACTCCCGCAGTTTCCGATGCAGCAGCAGAGCTTACGGAAAAGGCACTGATCGCAGCTAAGAAGCATGGCGTAAAGGTATCCGTAGACCTGAACTTCCGTAAGAAATTATGGTCTTCCGAAAAGGCTCAGAAGGTTATGACAAACCTGATGAAGTATGTTGATGTATGTATCGGTAACGAAGAAGATGCTGAACTGGTACTTGGCTTTAAGCCCGGTGAAACTGATGTAACAAGCGGTGAACTTGAACTTGCAGGCTACAAGTCTATCTTTGAGCAGATGGTAGAGAAGTTCAACTTTGAATACTGTGTATCTTCCTTACGTGTCAGCCATTCCGCTTCCGACAACGGCTGGTCTGCATGTATTTATTCAAGGGATACCAAAGAGTTCTATCACTCCAAGGAATACAGCATCCATCCCATTGTTGACCGTGTAGGCGGCGGCGACTCCTTTGCAGGCGGTGTGATCTGCGGTATGGTAGACGGCAAGAATTTTAAGGATGCCCTTGAATTCGGTGTGGCAGCATCTGCCTTAAAGCACACCATCCCCGGCGACTTCAATCTGGTTTCCAGAAAAGAAGTGGAAACACTTGCAGGCGGCGATGCTTCAGGTCGTGTACAGAGATAAGTTTTAAAAAAGAAAACAGGAAGGATAAAAGGTACCATGGATTTATATCCCATGGTATCTTTTTTCTTTTGCGTGTGTTACAATGTGTAAAGTAAAACAGGCTCAAATCCCCTGTAAGGGGTATATTAATATTATAACAGAAGTATTTCCGCAAGATGGAATACTGGAAAGAGGCAAAATATGAATCAGGCAATTACATGGGCGGCAGCTGGAACAGGCTTTACTTTTTTCATGACAGCTCTTGGCGCCAGTGTTGTGTTCATTTTCAGAAAAGAAATGGGGAAAAATATTCAAAGAGCTTTTTTGGGCTTTGCGGCAGGTGTCATGATAGCGGCATCCGTGTGGTCCCTCTTGATACCGGCAATTGATCAGACCATGGAGGACGGAGGCATTGCCTGGCTGCCGGCAGCAGGAGGTTTTCTTCTTGGAGCGCTGTTTTTAATGGGACTGGATTTTGTGATGCCCCATCTCCATCTTGGGGAAAAGAAAGCAGAAGGTATGCCTTCCTCTTTCAGAAGAACCACCTTATTGATCCTGGCGGTAACGCTTCATAATATTCCCGAAGGAATGGCGGTAGGCCTTGCCTTTGCCATGGCAGCGCAGCACCCGGAGGATGCTTCCCTGTATGCCGCGGCTTTTGCCCTGGCAATCGGTATCGGTATTCAGAATTTTCCGGAAGGAGCAGCCATTTCCCTGCCTTTAAGACAGGAGGGAATGAGCAGACTTAAGGCTTTTATTCTTGGGAGCCTTTCAGGAATTGTGGAGCTGATCTTTGGCGTTGGAATTACACTGATCGCTTCTTTTATCACCCCCTATATGCCATGGTTTCTTTCCTTTGCAGCCGGAGCCATGCTCTATGTGGTAGTGGAGGAACTGATACCCGAAGCTAATCAGGGCGAACACTCCAATCTGGGTACGATTGGCGTTATCCTTGGATTTCTTATTATGATGATCCTGGATGTGGCGCTTGGCTAGCTGTGTTTGCTATTGGTTTGTATTAATGCCTGTGTCAAAAGGTTCTGAGAAATTTGACACAGGCATCATATTTTCCCGATACCGTAAACTTTTTATAAATATTCGAAATAAAGTATAAACATTTTTAAATATCGTTGACAGTCTATAGCAAATCTGATACGATATGTTCAATTCTAAATGATTCTTAATTAATCATTTATAATCAAAATTCTGATAATCATCGAAGAATTCAGAAATTACCCAGTAACATGAGAGAAAGGATTGACCGGCGAAGGAGGTGTTTTTCATTCTTGAATGCCCATGAAAGGAGACAGAATGGGCTGACCTTATTATTACATCTTTATACGAAAAAATCCTGTATCAGAAAGTGTTTTTCCTTTTATCCTGGAGAAAGGCACAGGCTTTCTTTAACAGCGGAAAGCTTACAGACAGTCTTTCCGGTAGAACTTGTACTGGAAATGGAAGGGAAGGATTTCAGACTAAACGGGAAAAAGCTTCATGAAGAAAGTTTCTGCATCCTGAAAACAAAAGCAGGGGAAGAAATTATGGCTGTGGTTTCCAGGCGGACCGGGAAGCTGACGCCCTGCGGAAAGCTCAGTATTTGGGGAGAAACGGAAATCAGGATAGGAAACGCCTTTCAGAGTGAAGTATTTTATGATTGCTTTTCTTTTATCAGGGACAAACATCTGCGGATCTATAAGGCAGAAGAGAAATACATTCTTGAGACAGTCAGCGATGAAGGGGAGAATTTTGCCGGTGTCTATGTGAATGGAAAAAGAGCAGCCGGAAAGCATATTCTTTCCCCGGGCGATGTCGTAGAACTTCTTGGTTTATCTCTTCTTTACCTACCCGGAATTCTTGTCTGCAGCGCGTTTTACGGTACTCTTCGGACCGCGGAAAGAAGGAAAAGGCTGCCTGTCTATCGCCCGGAAGAAAGGGGAGAAGTACCGTCATGCAGAAGGAAAATCGAACAGGCGGTGATCGAGGAGAAGCAACTTGTGACAGAGGAGGTAGAGCTTGAACTGCCTGAGCCTGAAAGATCAGGCAGCAGTCAGCCTTTGCTTCTGACACTTGGCCCATCTGCCACAATGATCCTTCCTATGCTGCTGATGGCGGTGGTGGGCAGCGCCATGCTTGGGGAGAGTGGTGCCGGGTACTATCAAATATCAATAGTGATGACGGCGGCTTCCTCATTTCTTGCAGTCTTCTGGGGACTTATCAATCACATATATCAGAAAAGGGTCAGCCTAAAAGAAAGAATCAGGAGAAAAGAATCCTATCAGGAATACTTAAATAAAATGAGTCAGTATCTGGCGGATGTTTCTATACATAACAGGGAAGCGCTTCTGATAAAGTATCCCTCAGGTAAAAGCTTTCTACCGGTATCGGGGAAAAACGGACAGGTATTTTGGAACAGAAGTATCAGGCAAAGCGATTATCTTTTTGTCAGGCTTGGACTTGGGGAGATCCCTTTTCAGGTAAAGGTGAAGCTGTCAGGAAGTAAAAGAGTACTTAACAGCGATTCGCTTACGGAGAAGGCTTTCGTGCTTGCAGACCAGTACCGCGTTCTTGCGCAGGTGCCTGTAGGAATTGATTTAAAGGATCATCGGTACGTGGGATTTACAGGAACTCTTGTGTATCCGGTGCTTTTACAGGCACTTTTGCAGCTTGCAGCCTGTCATGACGGCAGAAATCTGAAACTGGTCTATTTTTATCATGAGGATGATGAGCAGGAAAAAAGGATTGCCAACTGTATCAGATGGCTGCCCCATATATGGAAAAGCGGTAGAAAGATGCGATATCTTGCAGGAAATGAAAAGGAAGCAGGGGAGATCCTTCCGGAGCTGATGAAAGAACTGCAAGGCAGACAGGAAAAGGAAAATAATCTGCAGGGTGTCTATGTATTTATATTGGCAGCAAAAGAGTTGATTAAGGGTGAGGGACTTTACAGGCTTTTACTGGAGGCAAAGGAAAACAGTGGGATTTATACGCTGTTTGTGAATAGAGACAGAGAAATGCTTCCGGGAGAATGTGAGTGTCTAATCATCAGGGACAAAGACAGAGAAGAAGTCACCTGTTATCAACAGAACAATCTGATAAAACAACAATTTCCCCTTGAAGAGATTTCTTTTCCTGAGACAGAGAATTTCATGCGCGGGTTGTCAGAATTATCCCTCCGGGATGGAGGCGGGGAAGAAGAAATTCTGGAGGAGGTATCCTTTTTACAACTGTATGACTGTGAAAGGCCGGAGGATCTGAACTGTCAAGGAAGATGGAGGGAAAGCCGGACAAAGGACAGAATCAGGGTGCCGATTGGCATGGCAGCAGGAGGAAGATTGATTTATCTGGACGTGCATGAAAAGTTTCATGGTCCTCACGGGTTGATCGCAGGAACCACAGGTTCCGGGAAAAGTGAGCTTTTGCAGACTTATCTTTTATCGCTGGCGGTGTCTTTTGGACCGGAGGATATCAACTTTTTTATTATTGATTATAAAGGCGGCGGTATGGGAAACGTGTTGTGCCACCTTCCCCATTGTGCAGGCGTTGTATCCAATTTGTCGGGGAGACAGATCAAGCGGGCACTGGCATCCATTAAAAGTGAAAATACCAGAAGACAGCAGCTGTTTCATATGGCAGGAGTCAATCATGTGGCAGATTATGCGGAACTCTACAGGGAAGGTAAGGTATCTGAGCCGGTGCCCCATTTACTGCTGGTGGTAGATGAGTTTGCTGAACTGAAAAAAGAGGAGCCTGAATTTATGCAGGAGATTATCAGTGTTGCCCAGGTGGGAAGAAGTCTTGGCGTACATCTGATCTTATCTACCCAGAAACCGGCAGGTACGGTGGATGATAAAATCTGGAGCAATACAAGATTCCGGCTGTGTCTCAGGGTAGCGGACAAGCAGGACAGTATGGATATGCTGCATCGTCCGGAGGCCGCTTACCTGACGGGTGCAGGACAGTGCTATCTGCAGGTAGGCAATAATGAACTGTACGAATTGTTCCAGGCAGGCTATGGCGGAACGGAATATGATGAGAGCGGTCTTTTAAAAGAAGGAGCCTATATGGTTTCCGCCACAGGCAAACGTTTTTTCTGCAGAAAGGAGACAAAAGAAAAGCATCCTTCCCAGATGGAAGTTGTAATCGATTATGTGAACAGGGCAGCAGAACAGCTTGGAACAAAGGCGGCAAAGCCCTTATGGATGCCGGAGCTTTCTGACAGTCTTTCCCTGGAGGACATACAGGGAAAGGAGGAAGCAGGGAGAATGGAAGAAACAGAAAGTGTGGAAGGAAGGGAGGAAAATGCGGCGGAAAAAATATCTCTGTGTATCGGGCTTTGTGATGATCCGGAAAGGCAGCAGCAATATCCGCTGTACTATTCTCCTATAAAGGAAGGAAATCTTTGTCTGTGCGGAGCTCCGGCTGTCGGGAAAAGTACCTTTTTACAGACACTTCTTTTTCAATTGTGCCGTTATCAGCCTGGGCAGATACAATTTATGCTGGCAGCGTCCGACAATGCAGGAGTGAACTGCTTTCGGGAAATGCCGGGATGTCTTGGCATTATGAAGAAGAAGGAAGATGCGGAATGTTTTTTCTTTCATATTGAGAGGCTGTTTATAAAGCGCAAAGAAGAGCTTTCGGGAATCAATTTCCTTCAATATCGAAAGCACAGGGAAAATGCAGGCGCTTTTCTGTTTCTGATTATTGACAATTATGGAAGTTTCCGGCAGATGACAGAGGACAGGTATGAGGAACTGATCGAGAAACTGGCGGGAGAAGGACTGAATTACGGCATTTATCTTATTCTTACGGCTTTAAATGTGGGTTCCGGGGAGATTCCGGGGAAATTGTTTGAAAAAATGAAGGTAACATTGTCACTGGAAATGAGCGATAAATTCCAATATGGAGATGTGCTGCGTCAATATCATATGAATGTGCTGCCAAAAGAAAATGTAAAGGGCAGAGGTCTCTGTAAAAAGGATGGAAGAGTCCTGGAATTTCAGGTTCCCCTGTTTACCTGTGTGGAGGATGATTATGAACGCATCAGCCGGCTTGTTGATCTGGCAGAGAAAAAGAAAAAGGAGCTCAGACCGGAGGAAATTCCGGAAAGGTTTCCTTATATTCCGGAAAAACCAAACATCAGACATTTGCTTAATACTTATCAAAAAGGAAAGGCAGAGGAACTCTCTATTCCTCTTGGATATGAAGAGCAAAGCGGCTATATCGTGGAGATTCAGATCCGAAATGGATTTGTTTTCCTCATATCAGGGGCAGAACAGAGCGGAAAGAGAAATATGCTCTGCATATGCTTAAGGGGACTGTGGGAAAGAAAAGTGAAAGCAGTGCTGTTTGACCGAAAAGGGTCTGTCGCGGAAAGGGTAAAAGAAGCAGCAAAAGATGCCGGTAAGGAAGATCTGCTGGAACTGCTTGCGGATGAAACGGAATTTGTTAACTGGTATGACAGCAATGAGAAGAAAAAGACAGATCAAGAGGCCGGCTTTCTGTTATGTGTCAGTGATCTGATGGACTTTTCGGATATGCTAGGCGCAAGAAACGGAGAAATGATAAGAATCCGGGAAAATCTGGAGCAGGGAAACGCAGATAACAGGATGTTTCCAATCCTTGCCCTCTGCAAGCCCGGAAGGGAAATGGAAGCAGCAGGAAATCCTGTCTTTGAACTGATAATGAAACAGCAATGGGGTATTCACCTTGGAGGTAATGCAGCAGGTCAAAGGCTATTGTCCTTTGATGATCTTTCTTATATGCAGATGAATCAATGGGAAAAGCCGGGAATCGGATATTTGAAGAGAGGAAACGGAAGCAGGACAGTAAGAATTAGGCTGCCGCTTTGGGAAAAGGAGGAGAAAGCAGATGATATTTCTGGATGTACAGGTACCCCTTATCAACAAAATTTATGATTTTGAACTGGATGAGGAAATGCCGGTCAGTGAACTCGTGCAGAAGGTTACGGGAATCATTGCGGAAAAAGAAGAAATGGAATATGAACCGCAGACTAAAATGTATCTCTATGCCATGGGGAACGAAACAATCTTAAATGAGTCTTATTCCCTGAAACAGCAGGGCATTAGAGGGGGAGAGAGACTGGTTCTGATTTAAGGAGGAAAAATGACAGATTGGGATTTAATGATCCTGTCGGATAAGCTGAAGGAAAAACAGGCAGCCTTGCAGGAATGCTATACAAGAATAGTAGATGATTTAAACGGTGTCAAGGACGAAACAGTTCTCCTTGGCGGTGTGTGGAAGGGGAATGCGAAAGAAAGTTTTTTTACAGCCTTTCAGAGCAAATGGGAAGAAGCCTGTACTTATGCAGAGGGAGCAGGAAAACTGATTGGGGCATATTCCCAGGTAGAAAAGGCTTTTGAGATCTGTGAAAGTGAAGTGGCCGAAAATGTATAACCGGAATGATATGGCAGAAAAAGAGGATAAAAGGTATGGGAGATTTGGGAGAAATTCTGGTTACGCCGGAATATTTAAAACAGAGAGCACAGGCAATGGATGACCTGCTGCATAAAGCGCAGGAAGAATATATCAGATTGGCGGAAATTACGGATGAGACAGAAAACTGTTTTATAGGAAAAAGTGCGGATAAAATGAGAAAACGTCTGAAAAGTAAGCAGGAAAAAGGAATGAGCAGGATAGAGGAATTGCTGGAGTTTCCGGAAAAATTACGTCAGATTGCGGAAGAATATTTAGCCGCAGAAGGAGAAAACAAAGATGTCGCAAGCAGAAATTGAAATACATTTTGAGCAGATGAAGGGGCTTTCAGAGGGGCTGTCACAGACAGCAGAAGGTTTAAGACAGACAATAGATACCATGGGAATGGAAACTTTGTCTGGGACAAAAGCAGCGTGGATAAGCGCCAATGCTGATATTTTTGCAGGAAAGGAGGTAAGGCTTTTTGAACGACTCACGGATATTTCTCTGAATCTGAGCAGCCTTTCCAAAGAGATCTACGAAAAGGCAGAGCAAATCTATGAACTGGAGCAGAGAAATGCTTTGATGGCAAGGGCCAGGCGCTATCGATAAAAACAAGGAGGAAAAACAAACATATGGCAATGATAAGAGTGACCTCATCGAGGTTAAGAAATGCAGCAGAAAATCTGCAGAATTTGAACAGTCAGTTTAAAAACAAGGAGGAAGACCTTCGCGCAAAGGAACAGGCACTTTCCCAGATGTGGGAGGGACAGGCACAGACAGCCTTTCACAGCGCTTTTACGAGGGATGGCCAGCAGATGGATGCCTTTCATCAGCTGATCAATCAGTATGTGCACGCTCTGCTTGAAATTGCGGAAAGATATGAGAGAGCCGAAGCAAGGAATGCAGAGATTGCAGGAACAAGAAGTTATTAGAAAAATAAGGAGGAATCTGTTATGGAAGGAATCTTAAAGGTAACACCGGAAAAGCTGCTGCAGACTTCAGGAGAATTTTCTTCCCTGGGAAATCAGATGAAAAGTCTTACAGGAGAAATGCTGTCACTTGTTAAAAGCTTAGACGGAGTCTGGCATGGAGAAGCAGCATCCGCTTATGGAAATAAGTTTGCTTCTCTTTCCCCTGATATGGAAAAGCTGTACCGGATGGTGCAGGAGCATGTGCAGGATCTGCAGGAAATGGCAAGACAGTATCAGAGTGCTGAGAGCGGCAATATGGATCAGGGAAACAGCTTAAACAGTAATATTATTTCGTAGGAGTAAGAGAAAAGAGTGAATGGTCATGGAAAGCTGCTGCTTTTGGCTGCAGTGCTTCTGGTCAGTCAGATAATGGGGTGTGGAATGAGAAGAGATTTTGAACGGGATAAGATGATGACTTATATGAGACGCAAATACGGAGAGGAATTTACTTATGTGGAAAGCTATGCCGGACAAGCCGGAAAGTCATATACCATGATTCTGGTAAAAAGCAGGGCACATAGCGATTTTCAGGCGCTTGTGAGACTGTCTGAAAGAGAGGGGAAACGATATTATGAGGACAATTATCTTGCTTATCTGCTGCGGGAAGATCTGGAACAGATAATTGGTGATTATGCAAAGATGTGTTTTGGCGATTGTAAGATTTATTATAAAATTCCGACATTTGTATTTCCGTTCTATTTTAAAGCTGATATGACACCGGAGAGCTTTCTTGGGAATCCCTGTTCCATGCCCCAGTTTTATATTTATCCCAAGAACAGGGATTTGGACCGGAAAGAATGGGAAGAAAAAATGCAGGATTTCAGGGAACTGAATGCAAAAGCAGGCTATAAGATCAGAGGAACCCTAAGTCTTGCAGCCACAGAAGAAGCTTATGAGGGGATAACGGAGGTAAATTTTGCCATGAGTGATTATGAGGGATATGAGGCATGGGATGAACTTTTGTTTTCCATGGATGAGAAGGGAAATTTCCGTTATCTGCGGTGGCTTTCCGGAAAATCGGCATAATGGTTTAAAGGAAAGAGAAGGTGAGAGCGGTTGACGGATGAAGAAATCAGCATGATATTAAATACCTATATGTATATGGATTATAAGGAAGCCGATGATGGAATGACATTAAAGGAAATACTGGAAGAACTGTCATCCTCTGAAGACTGTAAAGAGGGAGGGCTCCATTATGGGGAATATACTGTGCTTTCAGAGGCGGCACAAAATCCGCAGATCGGGGAGCTTGTAATCGGCAATCAAAGCCATCTGATGAATTATGATACAGGAACAAGCGCCTGTACCTTTATGACGGAGGATGGCAGCAGTATTTATGTGATATACCGAGGAACAGGAGACGGCGAATGGCCGGACAATGGTGTGGGAATGACTGCAGTATCCACAATCCAGCAGGAGAGAGCACTGTCCTATTTTGAAGCTGTAGTGGAAAGAGAACAGATTTCAGAAGAACAGAAGCTTATCATAACAGGTCATTCCAAGGGCGGGAATAAGGCGCAGTATGTTACGATGTCCACAGGCTATGAGGAACTTTTAGATGCCTGCTATAATATTGACGGTCAGGGATTTTCGGATGCGGCGGTAGATAACTGGATGAGCAGCTACGGGGAAGAGGCATATGAAAGCAGAAGAAACAAGATTACGGGAATTTATGGAGAAAATGATTATGTCAATGTGCTTGGCAATTCTATTGTACCGGCCAATCAGATCCATTATGTGAAGACACCTGTAAAGGTAGACAATTTTGCCGGATATCATGATATTAAATATATGTTCAGTTCTCTGGAAAGCGATCCCACCACAGGAGAACTTGTCAGCGTATTTCATGGAGAGAAGAACTGCTATGTATCGGAACAGGGAGAACTTGGCGGCTATGCCGCTGTTCTTTCTTCTTTTCTGATGGGGCTTGAACCGGAAAAAAGAGACGGCTGTGCGGCAACGCTGATGCAGCTTATGGAGCTTGGCGGTGAGCGGAAAACAGGAATCAATGA
Source organism: Suilimivivens sp. (assembly GCA_051879815.1). GTDB lineage: Bacteria > Bacillota > Clostridia > Lachnospirales > Lachnospiraceae > Suilimivivens. Next base: position 13,944 of record JBJEMT010000090.1, read on the forward strand.
GGAAAAACTGACTCTTTCTGATATCGGCGATTTTTTTGGAACGGGAGTTTTACTGATTGCAGAGAGTCTGTTGTTTACCGGGCAGGGACAGGATATGCTTTCAAAGGCTTTTCTGAAAAAGTCTTTTTCACAGGATATGAATGGAAATATAACGGTAATGGTGGATTATTCTGCCCTTCTTCTGCAAAAGCAGGTACTGCTGAAGATAACAGAGCAGTTGAAAAAATATCAGGGTGAGGTAGAGAATGTCAGCAATAAGCTTCCGGTATTTATGAAGAACAACTGGTTTTTGAATCACAAGATTAAAAACGAGGCGGAAAAGCTTGAAAAGGAAATAAAGGAAATTGGCAGGTTCGCGGAACAGCTTGAAGTGATCGCAAAAAAATATATGGAAACCGATGTAAAGACATCGGATGAAATCTTAATGCTTTAAATTCTGTGGTATGATATACTGTAAATAATAATATGAGGAAAGGAAACAGTATGATGGAACAGAATTATGCAGGGGATTCCGATAAGATTACTAGAGAGTATTTTGACTCACTGCTTTTGGAGATGCGGCATATCGACAGCAGAAAACCGGACACTACATTCCATTTATATGGCGAAGCGTTTGATACCCCTATTATGACGGCAGCATTGTCCCACCTGAATAACCTACATGAGAAAGGTATGGTGGAAATGGCAAAAGGGGCAAAATTGGCAGGCGCCGTAGCTTTTGCAGGAATGGGAGAGATGGAAGAACTTGAGGAGATTACCGCAACAGGCGCAAAGACCATTAAAATTATCAAGCCCTATGCAGATAACAAAATGATCCTTAAGAGAATCGAACATGCGAAAGAATGCGGTGTACTGGCTGTGGGAATGGATATCGACCATGCCTTTAACGGAAACGGTGATTATGATACAGTGCTTGGGTATGAAATGAGACCGAAATCAATGGAGGAAATCAGGGATTTTGTTGAAGCAGCTGAGATTCCGTTTGTGGTAAAAGGGATACTGAGTGAAAGGGATGCATACAAATGTCTTAAGGCAGGTGTAAAGGGTATTGTGGTTTCCCATCACCATGGGATTATGAACTATGCAGTTCCGCCTCTGAAGATCCTGCCATCCATTGTAAAAGTAATCGGTAAGGAAATCCCTGTTTTTGTAGATTGTGGAATCACAAGCGGAATGGATGCTTTTAAAGCATTGGCACTTGGTGCGACGGCAGTCTGTGTAGGAAGAGCGATTATGGAGCCCCTGCGGGAAAAGGGCGCAGAGGGTGTGAAAGATACGATCCTTGGAATGAATGATGAGTTAAAGGGTGTAATGGCAAGAACAGGCTGCGGTGATCTTGACCATATGGATCCTTCCGTTATCCGGCAATAACGGATAAGGGAAGAAATGCAGAAAAATTTATAGCAGCAGATCATGAACTGATCCAGTCTCTTTGGTTGGATCAGTTTTTAAGCTGCGTTTATATTCACTGGGAGTGCAATGAAGAAATTGTTTAAATACTTTATTAAAATAACTAACGTTATTAAAACCTGTACTGAAAGCAAGAGAGGATATGGAACGGGCTTCAGGCTCATCCTTTTGCAGCATTTTGGCAGCACAAAAAATCCGATACCTCATCAGATACTCGAAGGGAGTAATCTGGAGTGTGCGTTTGAAGCAACGACAGCATTCGCTTTTGCTGATATGAATGGAAGAGGCAAGTTCATCCAGAGTGATATGTTCCCGATAGTGTTCTTCCAGGTAAAGTATAGCTTCTTTGACCCGCGATTCATCCAGCGATACAGTAGTTTGTCTGGCCTTGTCGATATTCTGTGGAACTACCTGTTCCAGCAGAAGGCTCCAGAGCTGGCACAGACAGGCCTTGGTGATAAGCTCATAACCATACTTTTCCGCAAGATTAACAGCCATAATGTTATGAACGATATCCATAAGCTTTTCATGCCAGGAGTCCTGCCCAAGCAGTTCAACAATGCGCATGGCAGGAGAACTTAATATGGGTACAAGATATTTGCCGGACATCATGGTACTGCCATATCCGAACAGGAAGGAGGGATGAAATTTCAGGGAATAGAGACTACATTCAGTGTCATCATCAATGGTGTGGACAGCGTGCATAACATTCTGATTGATCAGAATGCCCTGTCCTTTGGTGAGGTGGACCTTGCTGTCATCGGAAAGAAAAACGGCTTCACCCTGTTCAACGATTATAATCTCTATTTCCGTATGCCAGTGCCAGCGGATTCTGTGCATAGGCAGATTCATAAGTTCAATATAAAATAATTGTACCGGATATCCTACTTCTCCGTTTTCCCCTGAAATGGGAAGTCCGTTAGCGGGAATAAATGTAATCTTATCCTGCATGGCAATCTCCTTTCCCGGCATAGACAAGCCAAATTTATTGTAAGGTAATTTCCGGGAAAATGGAAGAGAGAAAACTGCATATATTAATAAAAACAACACAGAGAAAAACAATGGAAAATCAAAAACTGGAAAATATTTTAAATCTCTCACTTTCTGTGGATGAGAGTGAAAGAGAAAAATCGGAGCAGCTTTCCACAGGATTTAATGAGGAAAGCAGAAGATGGGAGCTGATCGTTAAATATAACGGAGATATCGGGAGATTTCGAAGTGAACTGATACAGATTGAGGAGCTGATTGCAGGCTATGCCATTGTCACCCTTCCGGAAAACCTGATAGAGGCATTTACGGATCTGGATGAAGTAGAGTATGTGGAAAAGCCCAAGAGACTTTATTTTTCCACCCTGCAGGGCAAGCGCGCTTCCTGTATTCCGGAGGTGACCGTAAGAGAGCCCTTTCTCACAGGAAACGGCGTTCTGGTTGCAGTGATAGATTCCGGAATCGATTACCAAAACCCGGAATTTATAGACAGAGCAGGCAGCAGGATTCTGTATTTGTGGGATCAGACTTTAATTCCTTCGGAAAATACGGGAATATCCCCTGCGGGTTTTTCCAAAGGAGTGGAATTTGACAAGGCTAAAATTGATGAGGCCTTAAAAAGCAATTATCCTGAAAGCATTGTGCCAAGCTATGATACCTCTGGACACGGCACTTCGGTAGCTGCAATTGCCGCAGCAGGCGGAAATCTCCAGGATGGGAGATTTCAGGGTGTAGCGCCGGAAAGTGAGCTGATCGTGGTAAAGCTTGGAAGCCCCCTTCCGGATTCTTTCCCAAGAACCACGGAGCTGATGAGGGCACTGACTTATGTCGTAAAAAAAGCAGTAGACCTTGGAAGACCTGTAGCCATTAATTTGAGCTTTGGAAATACCTACGGTTCCCATGACGGCACCTCTCTTCTGGAGCGGTTCATAGATAACGTATCGGAAATCGGCAGGACGGTGATTTGCGCAGGGAGCGGCAATGAAGGGGCAGCGGGAGGTCATGTTTCAGGAAGTCTTATTCCGAACCGGACGCAGCCAATAGAGTTGAATGTGGGGAATTATCAGGGATCTTTCAGTGTGCAGCTCTGGAAAGAATATGTGGACCGTTTCCGCGTTGCACTAATCTCGCCCTCCGGGATCAGAGAGGAGATTGATACGCTCAGAACAGGAATGCAGACGCTGCTAATGGAGCAGACGCAGATACTTCTTTATATAGGGGAACCTTCGCCTTACTCCGTAAACCAGGAAATTTATTTTGATTTTCTTCCTCTTTCTTCTTATGTTAATTCAGGAATATGGACGTTTGAACTGACACCGGTTCAAACCGTATCGGGAAGCTATGATTTTTATCTGCCAAGCAATGTTGCGCTGAACACAGATACCAGATTTTTCACTCCCACGCCGGATAAAACACTTACCATTCCTTCCACATCCTCAAAGGTGATCACGGTGGGAGCTTACGACGCATCCTATGAAGCCTATGCCGATTTTTCGGGAAGAGGCTATCCCCTGCAGAGCATTGCGGGAGAAAGGATAAATCAGGGCAGTATCAAGCCGGATATTGCAGCCCCGGGGGTAGCCATAAATACCGTTGCCCCGGGCGGGATTCCCGTGCAGGTTTCCGGCACTTCCTTTGCCACACCCTTTGTGACAGGCAGTGCGGCGCTCCTGATGGAGTGGGGCATTGTCCGTGGCAATGATCCCTTCCTATATGGAGAAAAGGTCAAAGCATATTTCAGGCGAGGGGCAAGACCCCTTAGAGGTGAGGTAAATTACCCAAATGCCAGATCCGGCTACGGCGCATTGTGCGTGGCGGACTCTCTGCCCGGGTGATGGGAGGATGGTATCATCATATTGATAATAGCATTTTGAGGAAAGACGTTGACTTGGAAGAAAGATTTATAATATTATTATTTTAAAAAGTATATTTGATGACCCCGTAAGAACATTTGAACCAGTGGGCGCAGTACGCTTGCGGAGGAAGCCATGAGAAGCATTACTTCTCTGCAATCGACAGTAGAACAGTTTAATCTGTAATATCATTTTACAGATAACAGAAAAACAGTCAGACGGATTTTAATTATATTCAAATTATGATAAAATATATTTAATTGGAGATTTTATATCAGCAATTTTAGTAATTCACTGGAAAGGGTAAAGCAGGAATATGCAGGTGGCAGGATGAATGAACAGAAAATGAAAATTGGATATACGCAGGTAGTTTGGGAAATTACTACCTTGCTTCAGAAAGCAGAATCGTTGGAAGAAGCATTGCGTGCCAGCCTTGGGGAAGTGGTAAAGGCTGTTGGCGCTGAGGCAGGCACAATCTGGTTTTACAACGTATCGGGAGATAAAAGAATATATCCCTCTTTTTGGATCGGGGGAGCGGATTTGACAGGTCTTAGTCTGGCTCTTGGAGAAGGAATTGCAGG
>JBJEMT010000091.1:0-18739 GCA_051879815.1 Suilimivivens sp.
ATGTCGGTGCAGTGCTGCCTCTGACCTTTGTCTGGGAATGCACGGATCTGATCAACGCCTTTATGATACTGCCCAATGTGGCAGCCCTATTCCTGCTGCAAAAACATATTTATGAATAGGGCAAAAAAGGCGTATGCTCCGCATACGCCTTTACCATAAGAACCGGTTATTAAATAACATAATTATCTACTTTTTCCTGCTGCCACTCTACAAGATCAGCTAACGTAACCTTATCTACCACACTCTTAATGGCAGCATCCATCATCTGCCAGAGTTTTAATGTGGCACAGCTTTCCTGTCTTAAGCACAGGTTTTCCTCATCCTCCAGACATGCCACGGGAGCAAGAGAGCCTTCCGTCAGTCTGAGAATCATTCCGACAGTATAGGCAGACGGATCCTTTCCAAGTTTATATCCACCCTGTGGTCCTCTGATACTTTTTACATAACCTGCTTTATTTAAGCTGGAAATAATCTGTTCAAGATATTTATCAGATATATCCTGTCTTGCCGCAATATCCTTTATTCTTATCGGTGCATCATTGTCGTGAAGCGCCAGATCCAACATAAGACGCAGTGCATATCTTCCTTTTGTTGATATTTTCATTTCCGTTCCTCTTCATTTTCTCAATTTCGTTGATATCTTATTCACCTATTATACTACCATTTTACTAGGAATTGCAACCCCGTGACAGAAACTTTTTTCTATGATATGATTGGTTTACTATACAGGGAGACTATTATGAAAAAAAATTACTGGAGGTTTATTCTTCCATCCACTTTATCATTTTTATTAACAGGTATTTATTCTATTGTTGACGGCATTTTTGTTGGCAAAGCCATGGGCGATACGGGTCTTGCCGCCATTAATATTGTATGGCCTCTTGTTGCACTGATCACCTCTCTCGGAACCGGCATCGGTATGGGGGCTTCCGTTATGGTATCCTTAAACAGAGGCGCCGGAAATGAAAAACAAGCTGACCGCATGGAAGGGAATGCTTTTTTCCTGTTATTTACAGGTTCTCTTCTTCTTACCATAATTTTATACTGTCTTGGGAACCCGCTCCTTACGCTCCTTGGTGCGGAAGGGGAAGTATATCAGCACGCACTTACTTATCTTCACTATATTCTGTATGGTGCCATTATACAGACACTTGCAAGCGGCACGGTTCCCCTTATGAGAAACCGGGGCGCTTCCTTTTATGCCATGTGCTCCATGGCATGCGGCTGCATCCTGAATATTGTACTGGACTATCAGCTGATCCTTGTCCATAATATGGAACTGAAAGGAGCTGCCCTGGCTACTGTCTTTGGCCAGAGCATCACCCTTATTTTCAGTATCGCCTTTTATCTGAAAAAGAAAAACAGAATTTCCCTGAAAAATATCATACCGGCAAAAAATACAGTTTCTTCTATATTAAAGGTAGCGGCCTCTCCTTTTGGCCTTACCTATCTGCCTTCCGTCACCATTCTCTTTATGAATCTGCAGTGCCTACGGTACGGCGGCGAAGAGGCGGTAAGTGCCTATGCGGTACTGGCTTATCTGGTATCATTTATGGAATTTCTGGTACAGGGCGTCAGTGACGGTGCGCAGCCTCTCCTCAGCTTAAGCAAGGGAAAAGGAGACAAAAAGGCTCTGCAAAGCTATACCGTCTGGACCTTCACTATAGGCATATCCCTTGGTTTGGTAAGCGGTCTTCTGGTTTACCTGCTCCGTTATCAGATTCCGGTATTTTACGGGACCTCAGACCGGGCGGCGGCACTGATCGTCCATTCCGCGCCGGCATTTGCACTGGTGATGGCTCTGTATGGACTTACCAAGCCCTCTGTTTCTTACTTTTATGCTACGGAAGCACTGTTTTTCTCAAGCTTCCTTGTATACGGAGAGATTGTTCTGACACTTGTGGCCATTTTTGCCCTGCCGCTTTTCTTTCATCTTGACGGGGTATGGTACACCATGCCTTCCGTACAGATCATTCTCGGTATATTGAGTATTCTCTTTTTAATTATCAGGAAAAGGAAAGATGATCTTCTTTCGTAAAAATTTCTCCCTTATAGTAAAGCAAACTTCTGCTTTTCCTAAGAGCATGGTCAAATGCTTTCTTATCATCTGACATAATGTTGCTCTCTGGTCAAAAGCACCACAGTCTCTATCCCTGTTGTCCACGGGAACTGATCCACGGCAACTGCCTTTTCCACCACATATCCTCTGTCAAGGAACACCTCCAGATCTCTCACAAGAGAGGTAGGCTTACAGGAAATGTATACCAGCTTATCAATACCATATCCAATGATCTTGCCCAGCGCTTTCGGATGAATTCCGTCACGTGGCGGATCTAAAATGATCATATCCGGCTTTTCTTCTATGGTATCAAGCACCTTCAGCACGTCCCCTGCTATAAATTCACAGTTAGTAAGTCCGTTCAGTTCTGCGTTTTCCCTGGCTGCCTCCACAGCTTCCTCTACGATTTCCACGCCGATCACCTTCCTGGCAACAGGAGCCATAAGCTGTGCAATGGTGCCGGTACCGCTGTACAGATCATAAACGATCTTATCCGGTTCTTTGCCTTCCTTTAAATTCCCCACATATTCCCGTGCCGTTTCATACAGAACTTCTGCGCTTAAGGAATTTGTCTGGAAAAAAGAAAAAGTGGATATCCTGAATTTCAACCCAAGCAGTTCTTCATAAAAATAGTCCTGCCCGTAGAGAATTTCTGTTTTGTCGCTCTGCACCACATCCGCCACGGAATCATTGATAATATGAAGTATCCCTGCAAATTTTCCTGTAAGATTCAAATGCAACAGTCCTTCTACCCAGGGAGCCAGATCATATTCCGCCTGCGAAGTTGTGACAAGTGCCACCAGAATCTCTCCTGTTTTTGCCGCTTTGCGGACTAGCAGATGTCTTAAATAGCCGGTATGGCGAAGTCTGTGAAAAAAGGGAACCTTCTCTCTGTCAAAATAATCTCTGGTATAGGAAAGAATTGCCCGGTAATCCTCATCCACAATCTGACAATCCCGAACCGTGACAATATCATAAAAGCCACCCCGCTTATGCATGCCAAGGGCAAGAGGACCGTCCTTTACCTCATCCCCAAAAGAAAACTCCATCTTATTGCGGTATTCATATACCGCAGGGCTTCCCTTGATCCCTTCAAATTTCCATTCTATCTCCTGCTGATCAAGGACACTGTCAAGAAGTCTTTTGATCTGTTCTTCCTTGATTTTCAGCTGTTCCTCATAGGGCAGAGAAATATAGGTACATCCCCCGCAGGCACCAAAATGAGGGCAGGGACTTCCTGATTCCATCGGCGAATTTTCTTGTATTTCAAGCAGTCTTCCTTCAGCCTTTCCTTTCCTTATCTTATTTACAGAGGCTTTGATCTTTTGTCCCGGAAGGGCATTTTTTACTACGCACACACCATCCTCTGTTCTCACAATTCCCTTATTGGGAAAATCAATTCTTTCTACGGTTCCTTCAATAATCTGTCCCTTTTTCATATTCTCTCCATTTGTTTTTAATAAAGCCATAGCAAACTACACACGCCAAAGGCTCTGTAAATCGACTTATTGGACGCAAAAACAGGATGTGCACTCCTGCACATCCTGCATTCTCCACATATCAAATAAGTGCAGCCTAAAGCTTAATATTACTCGGCAAAATCTTCTTCTGCTGCCGCATTCTCTGTAACAGGCTTTTCTTCCTCTGCCTTCTTTACAGGTTCTTCATCCTCATCATCTTCAAAGAAATCGTCTTCGAAATCATCATCGAAGTCATCATCAAAATCTTCCAGATAATCAGGTGTAAAATAACGATATAATAAATAAGCAATACCAGCTACTGCCGCGATCACGCCAATAATGGCAAAAATCCAGATAACAGTATTATTTCTCTTCTCTGCCTCTTCTTTTTTATTGAAATAATCCTTTAATTCTTTGATATCATGAGCCTTAACCAGATCCATAATTTCCTCAACCTTATTCATAGCTGATACCTCTCTTTCTTTCGATGAAAATAGTATAACATTTTGCAAAAGATTTTACTACCATCATTTGAAAATTTTTACACTTTTTTAAGCTTGGCAAAGGCAGCATACATAATTTTCTGTCCGGCCTCATCAAAATCTACCGTCACCTTATAATCTCTGGGGCCGGCTTCCATGGCAGTGACCGTTCCCTCTCCGTATTTGATGTGGGACACTCTGTCACCTTCCTCATAATCCGGCTTCCCGCCTATAGCGGCTCCTGTCCCTTTTACAATCCCCATAGCACCAAAAGAAGCCGTACCAAGCTTACTGCCTGCACTTGCAATATATGGTTTGTTTTCCGCTGCCGTGCGCTTTGGCGCGGGCGTTGCCACAGGTTTAAACCTCACGGGAGTATCAAGGAGCGGATCACGGCGCGGTGCAGGAGGTCTGTTGTCCATAAGGTTTTCCGGAATTTCCTTTACAAAACGGCTCACCGCATTATACTGAGTCTCTCCGCGGATCATTCTCTGCCTTGCACAGCAGAGAGTCAGATCCTGCTTTGCCCTTGTGATTCCCACATAGGCAAGACGCCTTTCTTCCTCCACCTCGTCGGTATCATCTGCCGCAATACTCATATAGCTTGGGAAAAGACCATCCTCCATGCCGGTCAGATAAACATTCTCAAATTCCAGTCCCTTTGCACTGTGCAATGTCATAAGAAGCACTTTATTGTTGTCCTGGCTGACATTGTCGATATCGGCAACCAGCGCTACCTCCTCCAGAAATTCGCTCAAAGTCGGCTCGTCATGGGTCTCCTCATAGGCTACAATCTTGCTCACAAGCTCGTCGATATTTTCAATACGCGCCTTTGCATCCTCTTCATCTGACGCTTCCAGCTCCTTCACATAACCTGTAGTCTCTATAATATCGTTGATCAGATCTTCCAGACCGTAATAGGACAGCTTGCTTCTGAATGTCTGGATCATGTTCACAAACGGTTTGATTTTCGCAGCACTCCTGCCGATGGTACTGATCTCATCTGCTTCCTTCAGAGCATCATAAAAGCTGATTTCTTTCATATCTGCATAGTCCTGAACTTTAACAATGGTGGAAGCACCGATGCCGCGCCTGGGAATATTGATGATCCTTTTCACTGCCAGATCATCCCTGCCGTTATCAATCGTCTTGAGATATGCCAGAATATCTTTAATCTCTTTTCTGGAATAGAAATTGACACCGCCTACCACATCATAGGGAATACCCTCAACCACAAAACGCTCCTCTAAAAGTCTTGCCTGGGCATTGGTTCTGAAAAGCACGGCACTGTCCCTGTAATCGTAAATGCCTTCTCTCTTTTTAGCTTTAATATCCTCTGCCACATATTCCGCTTCCTCAAAAGCGGTATCAAACTGCCGGAAATGAATTCTGTTTCCGCTTCCCTGATCCGTCCAGAGCGATTTTTCTTTCCGCCCTTTATTGTTTCTGATCACCGCATTCGCTGCATCAAGCACATTCTGGGTAGAACGGTAATTCTGCTCGAGCCTGATCACCGCAGCTTCCGGATAATATTTTTCAAAATCGAGGATATTCCTGATATTGGCTCCCCTGAATTTATAGATGGACTGATCGTCGTCACCTACCACGCAGAGATTATGCTTATCTCCCGCAAGAAGTCTGATCAGTTCAAACTGGGCAGTATTGGTGTCCTGATACTCATCCACCATAATATATTTGAAGCGATCCTGATAATTCTTAAGCACATCGGGACAAGCTTTGAACAGTTCCACCGTTTTCATGATAAGATCATCAAAATCCACCGCATTATTCTTTTTTAATGCTGCCTGATACTCCTGATAAAGCCTGGCTATCTGCTGCTTACGGTAATCTCCCCCCGCGCTTAAGCTGTATTCGTTCGGTGAGATCAGCTCATCCTTTGCGGAAGAGATTGCAGAAAGAACAGCTCTCTCCTTCAGCATTTTTGTGTCAATATTAAACTGCTTACAGATATCCTTCATCAGAGATTTCTGATCATCCGTATCATAGATGGTAAAGTTGGTATCATAACCAATCCTGTCGATAAAACGGCGCAGAATCCTGACACAGGTAGAATGAAAGGTAGTTACCCAGATACTGTCAGAGCCAAAGCCCACCAGATCCTCCACACGCTCTTTCATCTCTCCTGCCGCCTTATTGGTAAAGGTAATTGCCATAATATTCCATGGATTTACACCGATCTCCTCTATCAGATAGGCAATTCTGTGGGTCAGAACTCTGGTCTTGCCGCTTCCTGCCCCCGCCAGGAGCAGAACCGGACCATCCACCGTAAAAACGCCCTCTTTTTGCTGTTCATTTAAGGTATCGTATATACTCATCTGTTAACTCCCGCTGTTTTTTATACTTCACTGACATTGTGAAAAGTCCATGCGTAAATGTTAAGTTCCACAACAGGCGTACCGCAATATTCACAGACCTTGCTGCCAAGACCGGAAATGGGTGCACCACAGTTCGGACAGTTAAGCCCGAGAGATAAATCTCTTTCATCCTCCACCACATTTCTGTCCTGAATATAGACAAGCTCTACATTATATCTTGCCTGTTCTAGGGTATTGGGATTTCCTGCAAGGAGCTTTCCGCCTTCCTCCAGCCGTGTGTGCTTATACTGCAGGGAAGTCTGAAAGGTAATGGTGCATCTTCCGCTTCTCTTTTTATAATCCGCAATTTCTGTCCGGTGAAGTCTGATACTTTCAAACTTTTCCCTTTCCCCTCTGCCTTTCAGCTGGGTGATATACATTTCCAGTTTGTCCTTAAGTTCTCTGCTTCCTTCCTTTAAAAGTCCCGGATTTTGGCTGCTTACTGCCATCAGATAAGAAGTCAGGACATTCTCTGCCCTGACTTTCATCTCATCGTATTGAAATTCCGGAAAATCTTTTTTAATTTTAGGAAGGCATAAACCGGTCATTGCCGATACGGATTTCGGTGTGCTGGCATATTCCTCTTCCACCCTGGCAAAGCCTTCCCTTAAAGAATCTGTTCCAAAGGCCTCTCTTGCAAAGGTTTTCGCCGCTTTTTTTACACGAAAAACACCGTAAGCAATACATCCGATCACAATCAGCAGAAGAATCAGGACTATAATCATTAAAGTAAGACTTGTCGCCATCTTTCTTCTCCTGTTTCTGCTATTTTTATTACTGCATCATCCAGTAAATAATTGCACAGGCTGCAATCACTGCCAGCACTGTAATGATAACCTTGGGAATGGAAATCGGTATCTTGCCGGAAACCTTCCCTGTCTGGCCGTTTACCATGAACTGGTAAACCTTATCCTTGTACTTATAACTGGATAACCACACCGGCAAAAGCAGATATTTATAGGTGATACCTGCATAGCTGGTAGAAAGCTTCAGGTTTCTCACATGATCTGCATTTTGCTCAACCCTTATTTTTTTCTCTATGCTTCCTGACAGTTTCCGCGCAATACTCTCCTTTGCCATCTTCCATGCATCTTTGAGCCCAACGGCATAACGTTCTGCAACAAACCCTGCCACATATTCGGGCTTATAGCTCTTATTATCAGCCGTATCAAAAGGTTCAATACCAATCAGCATGGACTGATTGTGATTAGTAGTGGCGCAGACAAGCTCATCATCAAAGGCTTCTGTGTAAGTGCCCCTGGTTCTGTACCAGTCGGTCACTGTCTCTGTTTCCTCGCCTTTTTTTACCCGACGGTCTTTTCCGTACTCTGCCGTGTACTGAGAGTCGGTTTGGGCATCAAAAGTCCAGTAAGGAAGATACACACCTTTAAAATTCTTGGCTTTTGCACTCTCCTTGGCAAGCTTTGGGCAGAACCATTTCTTTTTGATCCAGCTTTTAAAAAGCGCTGATGCTTTTTCATCCGTTATCTTGAAAGGTACCACGCCACCGGGTGCCATCGTCTTCTGGTCGGAAGCTTCCATGACCTGATTGGAACCGCAGAAAGGACATACAGCTGCGATTTCCAGCGCATCATAAACGGACTCCGCTCCGCATGCCTGACAGATGACCGTCTTTTTCTCAGCGCCCCAGTCACAGTTCTCCACATTCTCAGCCTTTGAAAAATCAAGTTCTTCCGCTTTTTCCGGCTGCTCCGGCTCCTTTTCGATTGTCTGTGTATGTCCGCAATAAGGACATGCCAACCCGCCTGTGGCGGGGTCAAAATCCATGACTCCGCCGCAGCACGGACATTTTTTGTCGGTTTCCTCCATCGTGGACACTACTTTTGCATCCAGATTGGTATCAAATTCACTCATTGTCATCCCCCGATAATTCTTCTTTTCCTTCGTAATTACTGAATATCACTGTCGTTAAAAGGATCTCCGCATTCAGGACAGAACTTGGGAGGATTCTTTGGATCTTCCGGCTCCCATCCGCACTTGTCACACTTGTATAAAGGTTCTCCGGCAGGCTTCTTTGCTCCGCACTCGCTGCAGAACTTGCCCTTATTTACTGCGCCGCAGGAACAGGTCCAGCCTTCTGCCGCAGGCTTCGGAGCTCCGCATTCACTGCAGAATTTTCCGGTATTGCCGCTCTTACCGCAAGCACAGGTCCAGCCTTCCGCCGCAGGAGCAGGTGCTGCCTGAGGAGCTGCTGCAGAAGCGGGCTGAGGAGCTGCCTGTGCGGGAGCTGCCTGCTGCTGTGCTGCCCCCATCTGGAACAGTTGCTGTGCATTCATGCCGCCTGCCTGGGTTGCCATATTCATTCCGGCAAATGCCATCATGGGACCTGTGGAAGTATTGGAAGCTGCTGCCTTCATTGCCTCTGCCTGAGCACCTACGAGAGTAGCTGCTGCCATGTTGGGATTGCGAAGAACAGCGCTTCTTTGTAATTCCTTGATCATCGCTTCGTCTTCTTCCGATGCCTTCAGGGCATTGATACCGAAGGATACAATCTCGATACCGCGAAGCTGCGCCCATTTTTCGGAAAGAACTTCGTTCAGCGCATCTGCCAGTTCCATGGTGTGTGCGGGAATCGCACTGTAACGGACACCCATCGCGGAAATTTTGGCAAAAGCCGGCTGAAGAGCCGTCATCAGCTCTGTTCGAAGCTGGCCTTCCAGCTCTTTCTTTTCATAATCCTCTGTTACGTTGCCGCAAACATTTGTATAAAACAGAAGAGGATCTGTTATCTTGTAGGAATATTCACCGTTGCAGCGAATGGAAATATCGATGTCAAGCCCGATGTTCTGGTCAACAACACGGAAAGGCACCGGATTGGCTGTGCCGTATTTATTTCCCATAATTTCCTTTGTGTTAAAGAAATAAACTCTCTGATCTTTGGCTGTATCACCGGCAAAGGTAAAACGCTTTCCTATTGTGCTGAAGGTCTTCTTGATATTTTCACCAAGATTCCCATACAGTAAGCTTGGTTCTGATGAAGCATCATAAGTAAATTCTCCCGCTTCCGCACAAAACTCCACCACTTTACCCTGATCTACAATAATCATACACTGTCCCTCATTGACAGCGATCACTGAACCGTTGGAGATAATATTTTCTTCTCCGTTATTGTTGGCTGCGCGCCCTTTTGTCTTTTTATGCCCCTTGGTGACCAAAACGTCAGCATCTATGGAATCACAGTAAAAATACTCTCTCCACTGATCTGCAACGACTCCGCCCACTGCACCTGTAACCGCTTTAATTAAACCCATTTACCTGTCCTCCATTTAAAATAGTTTTTGAAGTTTATATTTCGACAAAATTAATTATATATTTTTTGCAGTTTGTTGTCTATAATTTCCCGGTAATTATAACGTTTTAAATATATTTGTTTCCTTCTCCAGGTCCTTGGCGATCTCCTGATTTTCATTCATTCTTCCGCTGATCTTTTCCATATCTGTTACAAGCATCTGGGTATTTTCCGCCGCTCCCGTCACTCCATTGACACCATCTTCAATTGCAGTAGTGATGGTCTGAATGGAAGCTGCGATTTCATCCATTTCACGCTGCAGGGCATCGGTCTTTTCCGTAAATTCATTCATGACACCCTCCACATAGGTCGCATCATTCTTGTACTGAACGCCAATATCCACAAACTTGCGGTATTCGGGAAGAACCGAAGCATTTAAATATTCTATCAGGCTGTTGGAATTGTCTGCCAGATTATGTACCGCTTTTATAACTGTCTCATTGATTTTCTGAATATTACCGGCGGTCTCTCTGCTGGAATCCGCAAGCTGCCTGATCTCATCGGCAACTACTGCAAATCCCTTACCTGCCGTTCCTGCTCTTGCCGCTTCTATAGACGCATTTAAGGCAAGCAGATTGGTCTGACTTGAAATATTTAAAATATCATTCGTCAATTCATTGACCCTGTCAACACTTCTGGAGTCCTCAATGGCATTATTCAGCACTTCCATGATCTCATTCACACGTCTGCTGGTCTCTTCCATACTGTTCAGAGCATCTGTCTCCAGTCTTTCTGCCTGCTGCTTCATTTCTATGGAATACCGGTTCATGGATGAGGATTTGCCCGCAATTACATTCACATCCTCAACAATTGCTCCGGTATTCTGATTGATGATACCGGTAGAATTGGATACCTCCTGCATGGTAGCGGAAAGCTCTTCCGTCAAAGCTGACAGATCCGTTACACTGTCATTGGAAGCTCTGACACTTTCCATTACTTCACTTACCACCACATCCATCTTACGTGTATTGCTGATGATCATCTTGAGAATCTGTTGAAGCTTATCCATAAAGGTGTTGATACCATTGGAAAGGGCAGCTATTTCATCATTGTAAAGTATGGTAACTCTCCTGCTCAGATCACCCTCATGATTATCAATTCCCGCAATGATTCCCGTAATATCCTTCTGTGCCTTTGAAACAGGACGTACGATTCTGAAAACTACAATCAAAACTGCCAGCACAATGGCTGCAATGGAAAAGCCTACGGTTCCCACACATCCAAACAGTGCCCTGTCATATACCTCCGAAAGCTGCTGTCTTGCCTCCCCTGCCTTTTCTGTCATGCCCGACATCATTTCATCAATATTATTCTGCATTTCTTCACCATAGGCGGCCACATCCCCGTTTGCCCAGCCATAGGCTTCTGCTGTCTTACTGTCCGCACTGTTTGCCGCCAGATATACAATGGAATGCTTAAAATTGTCATAATTGGAAATCAGCTCATTATATACGGCCTCATTTTCTTCTGTTACATAGTCCTTATAGTCTTCCAGCATCACGTCAAGTTCTGCTTCCTGGACCTTGATTTTTTCTACCACAGTGATCATTACTTCATAGTCAGTAGCAATGATATGCCCCAGTGCCAGCTTATGAATATCCTGTGCTTTTTTCTGAATATCAGAAAGCTGCTGTATCGCTGTCATATAATCATCTGCAATCACTTCCGCATTGGAATTGACATTCCTTATATTATGAATAGCCTGTACACTGGAGATAATGGATACAAAGCCAAGAAGTATAACAGGAATCATAATGACAGCTTTTATACTCATACTGCGTCTCTGCTTCCCAGCAGTCTTTTTCTGTTCTTTCATTCTTCTTCCCTCCATCAGTTATAGGATACCGTAACTCCGGCAACCATAGTATCCAGCATTTCCTGTAAGTCCTTGTTCTCCGGATTTCCTGCTGCCATTATCTCGCCAAAGGTCTGCACCGGTGTCCAGTAGGTACCGCCTACACGCTGTAAACTTGCAAATTCAGACTGCTTTAAGATTGCCTGAATGACAGGTGATTTTGAAACCTCGGAAGAGGAGGAAGCATTGATATTGGATGGACCCTGTCCTCTCTCTATAAAGCGGAGCGTCTGATTCTCTTCATTCGTAATCCATGCTGCCAGTTTATGTGCCCATTCCACATGCTCCGAATAATCGTTTACACCAAGCATCTTATAACCTGCAAAGGAAGCCATCTGTACCTGCCCTCCTGCACAGGTATAGGTGGGAAGGGCTGTCGCACCATAATTGCTTCCCCATGCTTTTTCAATCGTGGTGGAATTCCACACACCGGATACTCCCGCAATTACGCTGCCATCCTGTACCCCTGTCACAAATTCGGCATCGGTACAGTTCAAAAATCCCGGATTTAATGCAATATCCAGCATTGCCTGTGCTACATCAACCCCTTTAATGGAGGTATCTTCTGCATTCCATGTACAGTAGTTGGAAACACCATCGTCATTTAAACCAAGTTCCATATCCGTACAGCCAAAAAATGAATACAGATACCAGCCGGATGTCCAGTCCATAGTCACTTTCTTATCATTTTCTGCCGCTATCTGAAGAATCGTATCCAGAGACTTCACATCCTCATCACTGAAATATTCTTTATTATAATAAAGAAAATAACCATTATCAGCCGTCATCGGATAGGCATATAAAGTTTCTCCCACGGAAGCAGCTTCACAGGCAGCTGCAATATTGGCTGATCTTATACTATCCGCATCTCTTACTCTGGAAAGTGCTCCCGCCGCTACCATGGCGCGCAGCTGATCATCTGCAAAGGCAAAGACATCCGCTCCCCCTTCAATATCTGCAAACAGACTGTCCTTACAGCCTGACTCCCCCTGATACGCTATGGTAATGTCAAACTGCGCCTGTCCCTCATATTCTTTCTTAAAACTTTCTACAAGCTCTGTAAGAAGCTCACCGTCTTCTTCTGCGCCCCACAGAGTCAGTTCCACATTGCCGTTATCCGCATTTGCGGTATCTGTTTCCAAAGACTCTGTCAAAGTTTGTTCCGCATCGGAGGTTTCCCCATTCTTTTCTCCACATCCTGAAAGAATCCCCGCTATCAGAGCTGTCAAAAGCAATAACATTGATTTTCTTTTCATAGGTTACCCCTTTCCCGAATTTCAAATTATCTTATTATAAATATTAGCACAAACTGTTTTCGCGTTGAAGCACTATTTTCTTTTTTTTACATATGATAAACCATCGAACTAAAAACGGAGGCTTTTATGAAAAAGAAATTACTCAGCAAAATCATCAGTCTTTCTCTTTGTCTTATTTTGATCGCAGGCATGACCATAGGCTGTGGCAAACAAGAGGAAACATCCTCTGGTGCCGTTACAAAAGTCACTCTGAACGAAGTGGCACACAGCATTTTCTATGCTCCTATGTATGTTGCCATTGAAGAAGGGTACTTTGAGGAAGAGGGAATTGACCTTAATCTTGTTACAGGTTTTGGTGCCGACAAGACCATGACCGCCGTACTTACAGACGAGGCCGATATCGGCTTTATGGGAAGCGAGTCCACTATTTATACTTATGCCGGCGGTACCCAGGATTATGTGGTAAACTTTGCGCAGTTAACCCAGCGTGCCGGCAACTTTCTGGTATCCAGAGAACCAATTGATGATTTCAACTGGGATATGATAAAGGGCAGTGATGTGCTTGGCGGCAGAGCAGGCGGAATGCCGGAAATGGTATTTGAATATATCCTGAAAAAAAATAATATTGATCCTGCATCCGATTTAAACATTGATCAAAGCATCGACTTTGGTTCCACGGCGGCTGCCTTTTCCGGCGGGCAGGGGGACTTTACCGTTGAATTCGAGCCCCACGCCACTTCCCTGGAAGCAAAGGGTGACGGCTATGTAGTGGCTTCTCTGGGAGAAGAGTCCGGTTACGTTCCCTACACTGCCTTCAGTGCCAAGAAAAGCTATATTGAGGCTCATCCTGACGTGATCCAGTCCTTTACCAATGCCCTCCAAAAAGGCATGGACTATGTAAACTCTCATACGCCGGAGGAGATTGCAAAGGTCATTGCTCCCCAGTTCGAGGAAACTCCTGTAGAAACGATTACCACTATCGTGACAAGATATTATGACCAGGATACCTGGAAGGATAATCTGATTTTTGAGGAGGATGCCTTCACCCTGTTACAGAACATTCTGGAAGAATCAGGGGAACTGCCACAGCGTGTTCCCTATGAAGATCTTGTTACTACAGATTTTGCAAAGAAAGCCGTTGAATAGTCATAATTCCTTTTCTGATTTGATAAAAAAGAAGGCTCACGCTGCTTCGTGAGTCTTCTTTTTCCAATTGATACTATTCAGAAGGTGATCCAACCCTGAATCTCATATGTCCAGTCTATCAGTGCCATACACATGGCAAATCCCGTTAATGTGATCATAAGGAGGATAGCCGGCACATCATAGACCATTTTGCTCTGTTCCACTACTCTTCCCTGAGAATCTATAACTTCGTAGGATTTCTGTCTGCTTCCCACAAGGACCTCAACTCCCAACAGGATCAATATCACCGGCCAGAAGCGATAGATCAGGAAATAGTTGAACGCCGGAAAAAATATGTGCACAAGAAACAGAATTCCTGTTACGATAAGAACAGTGCCGAACGTAACAGAGCCTACCCTTCTTATTTGAATCGTCTGTTTTCCCATATCCTACGCCTCCCGGTTATTCGTATGCGCTTCTTCCTTTACCGTCTGCCCGGCTGCCACAGTTTCTGTTTCTGCCCTCTGCTCTCCTGCTGCCGCTTCCGTTTCTTTTTTCTGCTCAAGATCTGCAAGCTGCTCTTTTCTGCCCTGTATCATCTTCACACCGATAAAGATAATGGCAACAGCAACCAGAATTCTGGGGGCATAATTGCCGATCACCCGCATGGTATCAGAAACCACCTGCGGCAAAAGTCTGTACGCAATGTCTGTAAAGGTATTCCACAGAAGCAGCACACCGGCCACGATCAGAATACCTGCCACCCACTTATGATACTTTGCCACAAAATCCCTGCCTCCTGCAAGGGCATCCACACCAAACAGATACTCATCCTTCACCCCGTCAAATTCCTCATCGCTTAAGCTTACAAGATGATTGGCATGGAAAAATCCATAAAACCAAACAACAAGTGCCACAACGGTAAATGCGTCCAGTCTTAAAGCATAAGGGATCAAAAGCGACAGGATAAACAGAAGCATCAGGCTCACTCCCATACGCATAAATCCCATATACATTTCTCCTGCTCCCGGCATAAGGGAAAAACAAAAGGTTAAAAATTTACTCTTTTTCTTAGCTTTCATTCTGGTTTCCTCCTAAATCCATTCGAAATAAGTTACCTATTTTTTCAAACATCTTATCTGCTTCTTCTCTTTTTTGCTCCATGCGAACCGTAATTTTCTCATCCAGACTGACTCTGTCTGCCTCCTTAAGCCTCTTTTCTTCTAAGGTATTCCAACGGCTGCCGGGCGCTTCTGCCCTGCTTAAGTCACTGCCGTTTCCTGCCGGGATCATGAATACCAGAAGAACAGCAGCAGCCATACCTGCTGCCATTTTGAGCGTATACATAAGAAAGGAAACGGGCTGTGATCTTTTGCTTACTGTCTTTTCCGTCTCTTTTACCTTCAGCAGAATTTCATCTTTCAAATACCCCGGCGCATACAGTTCTTCCTTCTCCAATTCCTCTATCATGCGATTCAGCGCTTCATCCGTAGGATATCTGTTCATGCCCATCCCTCCTTTCTGTAGATTTTGCGAAGCATATCTCTTGCACGGTAAACCTGTGTCTGTATGGTCTTACTGTTCATTTTTCTTTCCGCCGCCATCTGGGCAAAGCTCTTTTCCTTCAGATAATAGTCCCTTGCGATCTCATCATAGGGAGGCCGCAAGCTGTTACAACATTTTTCCAGATCATTTTTGACTTCCTCCTCAAGACAAAGTTCCTCCGGGCTTCCCCGTTTTTCAAGGACCCCTTCAAAAAAACCATCCTCCGTAGGTATCCCTTTATGTCCTGCACTTCTCAAATAATCAATGCTCTTATTAGTGGCGATCCTGCAGATCCATGCTTTTTCATTGGCGCCGTCAAAGGTTTCATATTTTTGATAGACAGATAAAAAAGTTTCCTGGGTGAGGTCCTCCGCCGTAAAATAATCTCCCGTGATCTTGTAACAGATGGAAAAAACAAGTTTTTCATAGGTATCAATAAGCTCGGAAAGCCGGCTTTCCGAACATTTTGATGATGTTAATATGCTTATCTTTCCCACCTCACTCTCTACTTTTTATCTGCTTTCATTTACTATAACGCAGGAGCCTTTCTTTTTTCTTCAATAAAAATAAAAAGGTTCTGTATGTTACCTACAGAACCGCAATTACAATTCCCGCCACGATCACTGCTGCGCAAAACAGCTTATAACCGATGTTCTTTTCTTTAAAAATAAATTTACCTGCCAGAATGGTGACCACACAGCCGCTTTGTTTGATCAAAGTCATTACCGTTACCCTGCTGCCTTCCATACCGTTGGCAATGAACAATGCTCTGTCTGCTATCACAAACAAAAGACTGAGCAGCCAGATCCAGCCATTTTTCCAGACGCTTTTACTGATCTTTGTGCGGGTAGCTACAAGGTATATGCCATAATACAGCAAAAGAAACAACATATACCAGAACTGCAGCTGGGAGCTTGTTATATTCTTCATCAAAAGCTTGTCCATCAGCCCCGACACTGCATTTAAGATACAGGAGGCAAAGGCAAACACCACATAGATCAGCTTTACATCCTCTTTCGGTATTTCCCGCTTTCCAAAGCCGGGTCTGAACTTCAAAAGGAGCAGACCTGCCGATACCAGAATCAGCCCTGTGATCTGAAAGATACTGAGCACCTCCCTCAGCACAAATACCCCAAGAAGCGTCGCAAACAGAACTCTTGACAAATCCAGTATGCCGTATATACTGATCGGCATTTTATCAATAGCTTTAAAGCTGAATATCCATGCCAGAAAAATGACAAAAGATTTCAGGGCAATATAAAAATAATATTCCTTCTCAAGACCCATGGCATTTCCGGCATCAGGCACCACAAACAAAAAGGCCAGCAGCGTATAAAAAAACAGGACCTCCATCACCGTATTTTTCGTAAGTGCCTTCTTTTTCACCACTTCACGAACGCCTTTTAACACGCCATATAAAAGTACTAACAGCATCCACATTTTTTATCTCTCCCATCTTTTGACAAACCTCAATCAGAATATCACAACTGTGTCCATTGTACAAATCTTTCTTTTTTTACATTGCACTTATTCTATCCTCATTGTATGATAAGGATTATAATAAAACGAAACAAACAGGAGGTAACTTATGGGTATTTATGTTGATCAGGTGGGATATCCTGCTGAAAGCAAAAAGGCAGCAGTCTCCACTTCCGCCTGCAATTTTCAGGTAATACGGACATCCGATCAGAAATGTGTTCTGGACGGAGTGGCTGTAAAGCATGGGCCTGATGCTTCCTCAGGAGACGAAACCTGGCAGATTGATTTTTCTGATCTGAAAGAAAAAGGATGCTACTATATTTTAGACGGAAAAGGCGAAAAGTCTCCTGTATTTTCCATTGATTCCCATGTATATCAATCTTTAAAAAAGGATTTAACGAAGGCTCTTTACTTCCAGAGATGCGGCTGTGCCCTGACAGAGGAATATGCCGGGGCGTATACTCACAAAGCATGCCATACATCTCCTGCCATTCTTTACGAAGATTTTAAAAATCACACGAAAGACCCCAAAACCTTTGACATGACAGGAGGCTGGCACGATGCCGGAGATTTCGGAAGATATACTACGGCGGGCTCTGTGGCTGTAGGACATCTTCTCTATGCCTATGAATTGTTTCCCGAAAGCTTCCGGGATTCCTTAAACATTCCCGAAAGTGGAAACGGGATGCCGGATATTTTAAACGAATGCCTTTATGAGCTGAAATGGCTTATGAAAATGCAGGCACCTGACGGTAGCGTTTCCCATAAGCTTACCGCTTTCTGTCATGCTGACTTTATCATGCCTGAGGATGACCATGACCAGTTTCTGATCTATCCGGCTTCCTCCATGGCAGCTGCTGATTTTGCCGCTGTTATGGCATTAGCTTCCAGGGTTTATAAGCCTTTTCTGCCGGATTTTGCCGTGGAAGCTCTTGCTGCTGCCAAAAAGAGCTTTGACTGGCTTCTCAAAAATCCCTATTTAGGCTTCCACAACCCGGAAGGCAGCAACACAGGAGAATATGATGATACATGTGATATGGATGAAAGGATGTGGGCATCTGCAGAGCTTTTAAGAAGTGATTCAGAATCTGATCCTTCATACATAAAAGAACTGGAAAAATATGTTTTCTCCGATATTAACAAGACTGACTTTGGCTGGACTGATGTTTCAGGCTTTACCCTTCTTTCCGTACTGACAGATCCGTCCCATCACGCCGGTGAAAGAATAGAATCAGCCCTGAAAGACGCACTGTTTGCAGAAGCAAAAAGACTGCTTACCGTAATGGAAGAAAGCGGATACCGCCTTGCCATGAAACCGGAGGATTTCTGCTGGGGCAGCAATATGGTAGTATGCAACCGTTCCATGCTATTCATTCTGGCGGCTCTTTTATCAGAAGGGAACGAAAAAGAAAACTATCGTCAGGCAGCCATGGAACAGCTTCACTATCTTCTTGGCAGAAATGCCCTGAATACCAGTTATGTCACCGGCCACGGCGAGCACGCTTTTAAAAATCCTCATAATCGTCCCACCTTCGCAGACGGCATTGAGCTCCCCATGAAAGGCTGGGTCAGCGGCGGTCCCTTCCGGACTCCCTGTGATCCGAAAGCCCTGGAGCTGATTCCACAGGGCACGCCTCCCATGAAGTGTTATGTGGATGAAGTGGAAAGCTATTCCACCAATGAAATTACTATTTACTGGAATTCTCCCGCAGTATTTATGACTGCTTACTTTGATTCTATCGAGTAGGAGGGAGTGATTAACTCCCGTCCTCTCACACCACCGTGCATACCGT
>JBJEMT010000092.1:0-4349 GCA_051879815.1 Suilimivivens sp.
TAGCCCATATTGATCATGGAAAATCTACATTAGCAGACAGAATTATAGAAAAAACAGGACTTTTGACCAGCAGGGAAATGCAGGCGCAGGTCCTTGATAATATGGATCTTGAAAGGGAGAGAGGCATTACCATCAAAGCCCAGACAGTCAGGACTATTTATAAAGCGAAGGATGGAGAGGAATATATCTTCAATCTGATTGATACACCAGGGCATGTTGACTTTAATTATGAGGTCAGCAGAAGCCTTGCAGCCTGTGACGGTGCAATTCTTGTGGTGGATGCGGCTCAGGGAATTGAGGCCCAGACTCTTGCCAATGTTTATCTGGCACTGGATCACGACCTTGAGGTATTTCCTGTTATCAACAAGATCGATCTGCCAAGCGCAGAACCGGAAAGGGTTAAGGAAGAAATTGAGGACGTGATCGGCCTGGAAGCTGCGGATGCTCCTTTGATCTCTGCAAAGAACGGAATCGGTATTGATGAGGTGCTGGAGGCTATCGTTCATAAGATTCCTGCACCGAAAGGGAATCCGGACAATCCTCTCCAGGCGCTTATTTTTGATTCCCTGTATGATTCCTATAAAGGTGTCATTATTTTCTGCCGCCTGATGGAAGGACGGGTAGCCAAAGGGACAAGCATACGCATGATGGCAACGGGAGCTGTTGCGGATGTGGTGGAAGTAGGATATTTTGGCGCAGGACAGTTCATTCCCTGTGAGGAGCTTTCCGCAGGTATGGTAGGTTATATCACCGCTTCCATCAAGAATGTAAAGGATACTGCCGTAGGTGATACGGTGACAGATAATAACAGACCCTGCAGCAAACCGCTGCCCGGTTATAAGAAAGTGAATTCCATGGTATACTGCGGCGTTTATCCTGCAGACAGCGCTAAGTACCCTGATCTTCGGGATGCTCTGGAAAAGCTGCAGCTGAATGACGCTTCCTTAAATTATGAACCGGAGACCTCCATAGCTCTTGGCTTTGGGTTCCGTTGCGGCTTTCTTGGACTGCTGCATTTGGAAATCATCCAGGAGAGACTGGAAAGAGAATATAATCTGGATTTAGTCACAACCGCACCGGGTGTTATTTATAAAGTGCACAAGACAAACGGTGAAGTGATAGAGCTAACAAATCCTTCCAATCTTCCCGATCCTGCGGAGATTGATTATATGGAGGAACCTGTGGTTTCTGCGGAGATTATGGTAACTACAGAGTTCATCGGTCCTATTATGGAGCTTTGCCAGGAGAGAAGGGGAAAATATCTTGGTATGGAGTATATGGAAGCCACAAGAGCCCTTCTTAAATATGAACTTCCGCTAAACGAAATAATTTATGACTTTTTTGATGCCCTGAAGTCAAGGTCAAGAGGCTATGCTTCTTTTGACTATGAATTGAAAGGATATGAGCAGTCGGAGCTTGTGAAACTGGATATCCTTATTAATAAGGAAGAAGTGGATGCGCTTTCCTTTATCGTACACAAGGAAAGCGCCTATGAGCGTGGCAGAAAAATGTGTGAAAAGCTGAAAGGTGAGATTCCAAGGCATCTGTTTGAAATTCCCATTCAGGCAGCCATTGGCGGCAAGGTCATAGCAAGAGAGACCGTAAAGGCTATGCGTAAGGATGTACTTGCCAAATGTTATGGCGGTGATATTACCCGTAAGAAGAAGCTGCTTGAGAAGCAGAAGGAAGGAAAGAAGCGTATGCGCCAGATCGGTAATGTGGAAATTCCCCAGAAAGCATTTATGAGTGTATTAAAGCTGGATGAAAACTGATTACAGACCCTTAAGTATTTATATTCATATTCCCTTTTGCGTCAGAAAGTGTCTGTATTGCGATTTCCTGTCAGCTCCTGCTGATATAAAAACACAGGAGAGGTATGTAACGTGTCTGATAGAGGAAATCCGCCGGGAAGCCGTCAATTATATGGATTATGAGGTGCAGACCATATTTATCGGCGGAGGTACCCCGTCTTTACTTCCGGAAGAATGGATGCAGGAGATTCTGGAAACAGTTTACAAAAATTACAGGATCGTTACAGAACCGGAGATTACTATAGAAGTAAATCCCGGTACGGTCACTTTTCAGAAACTGAAAGCTTATCATGACATGGGAATCAACAGACTCAGTATCGGACTGCAGTCTGCAATCAATGAAGAATTGAAGCTTCTTGGAAGGATCCATACATGGGAAGATTTTTTCTTTACTTATAAGAATGCGATTAAATCAGGATTTAATAATATAAATGTTGATCTGATGTCGGCAATTCCGGGGCAGACAGTAGATAGTTATAAAAAGACACTCCATAAGGTTCTGACTCTTGATCCGCCGCCTGCCCATCTATCGGCGTATAGCCTGATTATTGAGGAAGGAACGCCGTTTTATGAGGATACACCAATGCTCCCCGATGAGGAGACAGACCGGCTTTTATATAAGATAACGGATGATATTTTAAAAGGCAGGGGCTATCACAGATATGAAATTTCCAATTATGCCATGGAAGGATACGAATGCAGGCATAATACGGTGTACTGGAAACGGGGAGACTATGCAGGCTTTGGAATCGGAGCAGCTTCCCTGATTAATAATACAAGATACAGCAATATCAGGGATTTGAATAGCTATATAAGCCGGATGGAGAACGTTACCTGTGGGAAACAGGCTGACCAGACAAAAGCAGACAGTTCCGTGAAGGAGAATCTGGAGAAACTTTCCGTGAAGGAGCAGATGGAGGAATTTATGTTCCTGGGACTTAGGCTGATCAGAGGGGTTTCCTTTGATGAATTTGAGAGTGTTTTCGGGAAAACCATAGATGAGGTTTACCCGGGGCTGATCCCAAAGCTGGAAGGACAGGGACTTCTTATCTGTGAATATAATAAAAATGGAAGAAGAGACCGCATCCGGCTAAGCGAATTCGGATTGGATGTGAGTAATACGGTAATGGCGGAATTCCTGTTAGATTAAAGGATAGTAGAGTTATGGCAGTTGCCAACAGGACTTGGAATCTGTATAATTAGTTTTGTGGAAAGGCACTTGCAGGCGACTTAAGTCATAGAATAATAAAAATGACTTTGGGGGCGCCCTTTTTGAAAACTTTCAGTCAACCGCTGTCTGCCTCGGAAGAGGCTTATTATTTACAGCTGCTAAAAGAAGGGAGCGGCGAAGAAGCCGAAAGGGCAAGGGAAATCCTGATCGAAAGGAATCTGCGCCTTGTGGCCCACATTGCCAAAAAATATCAGAATGTGGATGAGGACATGGAAGATCTGATCTCCATCGGAACCATAGGCCTCATTAAGGCAATATCTTCCTTTGATGCGGTACGAGGAAAACTGAGTACTTATGCATCCAGATGTATTGATAATGAACTGCTGATGCTGCTTCGTTCCAGAAAGAAAAGCGCAAGAGAGGTTTCTTTGTATGAGCCCATAGGAACGGATAAAGAAGGTAATGAGATTAACCTGTTTGATATTATAGAACAGGAACAGACGGATGTTACAGAACAGATGGAGTTCTGTGAGAATACAAAAAAACTGCGACATTTATTGAAAGAAGTACTGAATGACAGGGAACGTGAGATTATTTACCTGCGATATGGTCTTTTGACAGGCAGGGAAGTGACACAGCGGGAGATCGGTGAGGCACTTCACATTTCACGAAGTTACGTTTCACGAATTGAAAAACGAGCGTTATTAAAATTGCGGGAAGGATTTGAAAATGGCAACGATAAGAGAAATGCTTCAAACTGCTAAGGATGCCGGCGCATCAGACTTACATATTACAGTAGGTGTGCCGCCTAAAATGAGGGTAAACGGACAATTGATCACCATGGATTATCCAAGGATGCTGCCGCCTGATACGGAGCAGCTGCTTTCTGAGATCATGAGTGAAAAACAAAGAGTACGTTTTGAGGAAAAGGGAGAACACGATATGTCTTTTTCCATTCCGGAGCTTGGAAGATATCGTGTGAATGCCTATAAGCAGAGAGGCTCCGTGGCAATTGCCCTGAGACTGGTAGATACAGAAGTACCCTCCCCGGAAAAACTGGGAGTTCCCAAGTCGGTAATTGATCTGTATCAGAGAAAAAGAGGGCTGGTGCTTGTTACAGGACCTACCGGAAGCGGTAAGTCCACTACACTGGCAGCTATCATTGACAAGATAAACAATAACCGGGAATGTCATGTTATCACTTTGGAGGATCCTATTGAGTACCTTCACAGGCATAAAATGTCCATGGTCAATCAAAGAGAAATCGGTCTTGACTCACAGAGTTATGCCAATGCGCTCCGTGCTGCCCTTCGTGAGGATCCTGATGTGATCCTTGTGGGTGAGATGCGTGATTTTGAAACCATCAG
>JBJEMT010000093.1:0-4323 GCA_051879815.1 Suilimivivens sp.
TGTGAAGCTGCCCCGTGATATTCGGGGGCGGAATCACAATGGTAAAGGGTTTCTTTGAATAGTCAACTTCCGCATGAAAGTACTTCTTATCCAGCCATTTCTGATAAAGTCTGTCTTCAATCCCTTTGGGATCGTAGGTCTTCGCAAGTTCTTTGCTCATTTCAATTCTCCTTCTTAACTTTGATACTACTGGTTATTTCCGGTTTGCAAAAAAAGAACCCTCTGCAAACCTGATGTCTGCAAAGGGCGTATTTACGCGGTACCACCTTTTCTTATCACTCTACGACTGCTGAAATATCTCTCTCAAAAACATTTCAAGAGTCTTATCCTGTAACGGGGATAAATCGTGAGAACCTACACGCTGCCTCTAAATCCTAAACAGTTTCAGCCCTCCGGTTCCAAAGCTACCTTCCCTGTATCTTTCTTCAAATGTCCTTTCAGCCTGTGGGACATTTTCTCTTTGGAAGGGGTTTACAGGTACTCCTCTCTGTCACAACCTTTAGAAATTTGATTACTATCATCTTAGTAGGGGTTTTGCCTTTTGTCAAGCAGGTTTTGAAACTTTCAAATTTATTAACTTCCGGCAGTTCCCCTGATCTTGCCTCTAAAACACCTCTTCTATTTTTCCTATCTCCCTGCAGCTCTCCGGAAGAAAGGCCGGTCTTTTGCCGGACTGCGCAGTAAAGATATACATACTCTTTATTCCATATTCTTCCGCACCCAGAATATCTGCCCGGTATTCATTCCCTATCATCACGGATTCCTCTTTTTTAAGTCCATACTTTTGAAACAACAGATCATAGAAATGGACAGAAGGTTTTTTCACTCCCGCATCGGAAGAATAAACAATACCGTCAAAACTGTCATAAATCCCAAGCATTCTCATCTCCGGCTCCGTAAACAGGCGCTGGGCATTGGACAAAAGGTATATCTTTTTTCCATTCTCACGGAGCCTCTGAAAAAGCCCGCTCACCCCGTCATAAAGCCGGATATAGCTTAATGACAGACTCCGGAAGGTAATTCCTGTCAGTGCCATCTGTTTTTCATCTATTACAATCCCTTTATCCGCAAACAGTCCGTAAAACACTTTTTCAAGCTGTATTTCTATTTCCTGCTCTGTAAGATTGTCATCATGAAACTCTGCTTTTGCCCAGAGAAGCTTTTGTCGGCTTTCCTCTGCTGCCAGCTCCATATATCTCTTTTTCAATTCGGCGGCTGTGTAGCCTGCACCCATCATGGAAAAAACAGATGCCATATTTTTCCACAGAGAAACTTTTCTTTCATTGGTATGAATATCCACCAATGTCCCATACAAGTCAAAAATGTAATTTGTCATTTTTATTGATAACTGATACCCGGCATGAAACTCTGAAAATCAAAGTTTCAACAAGCAATATCACCTTTCAGTTCTGTCTGCAGTTCATCGATTTTACTTAAGATCAGTTCCGTATCAGTCATAACAAAACGCTCCTTTCCTCAAAGACTTCCCTGTTGCATTCAGCTTTGCGCTTCTGTAATGGGTGTACTTCTATCATAGAGGAAAGGAGCAGTCATGTCAATCTATTTTTGTTGTCTTTATAAGCGTTATTTCGTTTATCTCGTGTTTCTGAGGAAAGATTATGAATTCAGTATCTTCATAAATTCTTCACCGGTTATGGTTTCCTTTTCATACAGATACTTTGCCAGTTCATGGAGCTTTGGCATATTATCCGTAAGGAGCCTTTTTGCCTTCTCGTACTGTTCCTTCACTGTCGCAATAACCTTCTTATCAATTTCCTTTGCAGTATCCTGAGAGCATGCAAGGGAGGTATCTCCGCCAAGATATTGGTTGCTTACCGTCTCAAGCGCCACCATGCCAAAGTCTTCGCTCATGCCATATCTGGTGATCATGGCTCTTGCCAGCTTGGTTGCCTGCTCAATATCATTGGAAGCGCCTGTGGTAATGGAATGGAAAATCAGCTCTTCCGCCACACGTCCGCCTGTAAAGGTAGCAATTTTATTTTCAATTTCTTCCTTGCTCATCAAGTTATGCTCACCTTCATCCACCTGCATGGTATAGCCTAAGGCACCGGAGGTTCTGGGAATAATGGTTATCTTGGTAACAGGCGCCGAGTGGGTCTGAAGGGCAGCCACCAGAGCATGTCCGATTTCGTGATATGATACAATCAGCTTTTCCTTGTCAGACAGTACCTTATTCTTCTTTTGGTAACCGGCAATGACTACTTCTATACTCTCTTCCAGATCAGCCTGGGTCACAAACTGCCGTCCTTCCCTGACTGCGCGCAGAGCTGCTTCGTTTACCATGTTGGCAAGCTCTGCACCGGAGGCACCGGAGGCTGCACGGGCAATGGCATTAAAGTCAATATTATCACCGAGTTTAACCTTCTTTGCATGAACCTTTAAAATTGCTTCTCTGCCGGCAAGATCCGGAAGCTCTACAGGAACACGTCTGTCAAAACGTCCGGGACGAAGCAGCGCAGGATCAAGGGAATCCGGTCTGTTGGTTGCTGCCAGAATCACAACACCCTTAGAACCGTCAAAACCGTCCATCTCCGTCAACAGCTGATTTAAGGTCTGCTCTCTCTCATCGTTGCCGCCCATACCGCCATTGTCACGCTTTTTACCGATGGTATCGATCTCATCGATAAATACGATACAGGGAGCCTTTTCGTTTGCCTGCTTAAAGAGGTCTCTGACTTTGGCTGCACCCATACCTACAAACATTTCCACAAACTCGGAACCGGATATGGAAAAGAAAGGAACTTCCGCTTCTCCTGCCACTGCCTTGGCAAGCAGAGTTTTACCTGTTCCGGGAGGGCCCACAAGCAATGCACCTTTTGGCATGGAAGCGCCAATCTCCTGATATTTCTGAGGGTTATGTAAAAAGTCCACAATCTCTGTCAGAACTTCCTTCGCCTCATCCTCTCCTGCCACATCTTCAAACTTAATACCTGTAGTAGATTCCACATACACCTTGGCATTGCTCTTTCCAAACTGCATGGAAGGCATACTTCCGCCCATTTTCTTCATCATCATGGAAGACAGTACCTGCCCCAATATGATAAAGATGACAATCGGCAGAATCCAGCTGAGCAGAAAACTTAAGATCGGAGACATTTCCTCCTCAACCACCCTGCCAAAGGCACATCCTGATTCCTGCAGACGGTCTACCAGATCCGGATCATCAAAAGTCGTGGTCTGATAAAAGACAGGTTCCTCCTGTTTATCCACAAAATAAATATAATCTCCTTCAATCTGGACCGTATCTACCTGCTTTTCACTGACCATATTCAAAAAAGTTCCATAGTCTACCGTCTCTACCTTCTGGCGCAAAAGACGCGGAAACAGAAGACTGTTCAAGAGCATCATTACGATCAGGACAACCATATAATAGAATATTAACGGTTTCTTGGGTGACTTCACTTCTTTCATTGTCAAATTCCCTCCTCAGTGCGTTATGCTGTTTTTGTCTTTTTACTTTTATCATGTGCAAAGGACAGATAAAACATCTGTATCCTCAGCTTATTTTCCTCATAAAGATCGATTGTCTTATATAACTCCTTATAGTAGTCAAAAAGCTTTCTTTTGGTCTTAATGGTCAGCTGAAAACTTCCGGCCTGGGTATCTACAAGACTCCCTTTGGTCTTTACATAATAGTACAGAGGTCTGTCAATTACTCCAACATTACCGACATACTGAAGATATTCCAGGTTAAACCTGAAATCCTCACACCAGTCAAGTTCCGTATCACAGACAAGGCCAAATTTTCTTATAATATCCGCCTTAAAAAACTTATTCCAGAGCACACCATAATAAAAATTGGCAGGCGCCTCCATCATATACTCTGCAAATTTTGTTCTGGTAATCACAGGGCCTGCATCAATATGACCCTTTACCATGATTTTTCTGCCACGGACTCTGTAATAATCGGAAATTACCATATCGCAGTCATAAAGCTGCGCTGTTTTTACAAATTCCTCTGTCGCCTGTTTTACAAGCCAGTCATCACCGTCCACAAACTGGAAATATTCTCCTTTGGCCACAGCCATTGCCATATTCCGGCTGTCGGAAACTCCACTGTTCTCTTTCTTTATGTAATGGAACCTTTCATCACTTCCGGTATATTTCCGGATTACTTTTTCCGTATGGTCCGTGCTTCCGTCATTTACTACAATA
The DNA here is from genome assembly GCA_051879815.1 of Suilimivivens sp. Classification (GTDB taxonomy): domain Bacteria; phylum Bacillota; class Clostridia; order Lachnospirales; family Lachnospiraceae; genus Suilimivivens. The sequence continues at coordinate 4,177 of JBJEMT010000093.1, forward strand.
ACTTCAATATTTTTATAACTTTGATTCTGAATGCTTCTTAAGCATCTTTCAATAGACTTTTCACCATTATAAACCGGTACAATAATACTCACCATGGGGTTTCCCATTCTAATCACTCCCTTAATAGGACAACTTACCCCTAAATAA
>JBJEMT010000094.1:0-17837 GCA_051879815.1 Suilimivivens sp.
TGGACGCCGATATCCACGAACACGCCAAAGTCAATGACATTGCGGACAGTTCCCTTCAGGATCATGCCGGGTTTTAAATCTTCCATATTAAGGACATCACTGCGAAGAATGGGAGATGGCATATTCTCTCTGGGATCTCTTGCAGGTTTTTCCAGCTCCTTTAAAATATCAGTCAATGTGATCTCACCAATGCCAAGTTCCTTAGCCATTTTCTTTTTATCCTTGATCCTGCGCTCTAAGGTACTGACAGCGGCTGCTCCTGTTGTTCCTTCCACCGCTGTTTCCCCTGCGGTTGCGCCACTCTTACCGTCAGATGCAGCTTTGCCTGTCTGCCCCTTGCCTGATGCGCTGTCATCACCGGCAAGTACCATACCGCCCATGGCTGCAGCAAGAGCTTTTCCCATGGCAGTATTGGTATTTCGGATTACAACCTTTTGTGTCTTTGGCTTTTTATCCTGTTTTCTGACTTCACTGCCCTGCTTTACGCTACCCCTTACTCCTTTATTCTTAGCAGCTTCTTTCTGCGCCTGCTTGACATCCTCCATGGTAAGTCCCATTTTTTCAAGAAGCTTCTCCGCTGCCTCATAGCTTTCAGGATGAACGCTGGTGGCATCCAAGGGGTTATCCCCGTCTATAATACGCATAAATCCGGCACACTGCTCATATGCCTTAGGTCCAAGCTTTGGCACCTTAAGGAGCTGTGCGCGGTTCCTGAAACGACCGTTTGCTTCCCGGTAATCCACAATATTCTTGGCAATGGTCTTGGATACACCGGAAATATACTCAAGGAGAGATGCGGATGCCGTATTCAGATCCACACCTACTTTATTTACGCAGTCCTCCACTACACCGTTTAAAGCTTCCCCTAACTTCTTCTGGTTCATATCATGCTGATACTGACCCACACCGATGGACTTGGGATCTATTTTAACCAGTTCTGCCAGAGGATCCTGCAGTCTTCTTGCGATGGAAGCAGCACTTCTCTGTCCCACATCAAAGTTAGGGAACTCCTCCGTAGCAAGCTTGCTGGCAGAATATACAGAGGCTCCCGCTTCATTGACAATCACATACTGCACCGGTGTATCAAGCTCCTTAATGAGTTCCACAATCACCTGCTCCGATTCACGGGATGCGGTTCCGTTTCCCACACTGATCAGAGATACATGATATTTGCTGATCAGACGCTTTAACTCCTTCTTCGCTTCCTCCACCTTATTCTGGGGAGCTGTAGGATAGATTACCTTCGTATCCAGCACTTTGCCGGTCTCATCCACTACTGCCAGCTTGCAGCCCGTACGGAATGCGGGGTCCCAGCCAAGCACTACTTTCCCTGCAATGGGCGGCTGCATCAGAAGCTGCTCCAGGTTCTTGCCAAATACGGAAATAGCGCCGTCCTCTGCCTTTTCTGTGAGTTCATTCCTGATTTCTCTTTCAATGGCAGGAGCAATCAGTCTGTCATAAGCATCCTCTATTACTTCCTGTAAAAGGGGTGTCGTATATTTGTTATCTGAAGTAATTGTCTTCTTGGTAAGGTACTGTAGAATTCTTTCCTTTGGGGCAACAATCTTTACCGTCAGGAATTTTTCGTTTTCCCCTCGGTTCAAAGCCAGAATTCTGTGACCTGCGGCTTTCTTTATGGGTTCCTCATAAGCATAGTACATCTCATAAACACTTTCCGCTTTTTCATCCTTTGCGGTGCTTGTGATGGCTCCCTCTTCTGTGGTGATATTTCTGATATAAATTCGGTAATCAGCCTCATCAGAAATGCTTTCCGCAATAATATCTTTAGCGCCCTGCAAAGCCTCCTTCACGTCCTTCACTTCTTTTTCCTCGCTGACATACTTTGCCGCTTCTGTCTCAAGAGGTTCCTTCGCATCCTGTGCTAATATGTACCGGGCAAGCCCCTCCAGTCCTTTTTCCTTTGCCACACTGGCACGTGTCTTACGCTTGGGTCTGTAGGGGCGGTACAAATCTTCCACTACAACCAGAGTTTCCGCTGCCAGAATCTTATTCTTCAGTTCTTCTGTCAGCTTGCCCTGTTCCTCTATACTGCCGATCACCTGTTCCTTCTTTTCCTCCAGATTGCGCAGATAAGTCAGCCTTTCATGCAGGTTGCGGAGCTGCTCGTCATTCAGAGAGCCTGTTGCCTCCTTACGGTAACGGGAGATAAAAGGAATGGTATTTCCCTCATCGATCAGCTTGACCGCTGCCTCCACCTGCCATTTTTCCACATTCAGTTCTTCCTTCAGTTTCAGTATAATATCCATATCTGTCTCTCTTTCTATCCCTAATGTTGCAGTACCATTATATGTGAAATTCACAGTTTTTTCAAGATTACCCTTATTGTATTCTCTGTGAACAAGTGATAAAATGATACTACCAACAAACAAAGTGAGTGAACCTGTATGGATTACAATAATAATCAGAACATACCCCCGCAGGGAAACGGTTACTATGGCGGCGTCAATCCTTCCTTTCACAATCCGGGAATGGTCATGGCAACTGCCTCTCTTTTTCTCGGGGTAGCTTCTTTTTTTACAATGCTGTCTGTTTTTCTTCCCTTTGTATTCGGAGGGCTTGCGATTCTTTTTGCCCTTCTTTCCAAAGGATATGGTAAGAAGATGCTTACACAGGCAAAAATCGGACTGGTATCCGGAATCGGCGGACTTTGTATTACTGTCGCTTTATGCGTTTCCTCTATGGTCATGCTGCTTCGTGATCCCGATCTTTTGTTGGAAATCGGCCAGCAGTATGATGCAGTTATAGAAAATATGTATGGACAATCCACAGAAGAGATTTACGGTGAGTCCTTTGAAGATATGATGAAGCAATATGCAGATTTATTGAATTAGACTATTCTGCCATCAGAACAGGAAAGGAGTGTTGTCTTATGACGGGAATTATCGGTGGAAACTACGGATATTCATATTCAGGATATGCAAATACGAATGTGCAGAATAATAAACCTGTTGTCAATCCGGGTGAATCTACAGTTGTAGCTCCCGGACGCAAGTCCTCTCCTGCTGAATGTGAAACCTGTAAGAACCGTAAGTATCAGGACGGTTCCGATGAGATGGTTTCTTTTAAATCGGCTGCCCATATTTCTCCTGAAGCCTCCGCTTCCAGAGTCCGTGCTCATGAACAGGAGCATGTGAGCAATGCTTACAAGAAGGCAGCACAGGGAAACGGCAAAGTCCTTGCCGCCAATGTTACCTTAAAAACCGCCATCTGTCCGGAATGCGGAAGAAGCTATACGGCAGGCGGTACTACTACAACAAAGATCAGCTACAGCGATGAAACAAATCCCTATCAGCAGAATAAAAAATCCGCAGACGCGGCTTCCCTGATTGGTCAGAACCTGGATGTAGCTGTTTGACAGGAGTTTTATTATGAATGAATATCTTTCCTCAGCCGGCTTAAAATCTCTGGCAAAGGGACAATTGCTTGGAAAATACGGCACTCTTGTGGGTGCCTATGCCATTCATATAGCATGTGTTTTTCTGGCAACCATGAGCGCCTTCGTATTAGTGGATACTACAACGATTCTTGGCTCCGTAATTTATTATGCGGTTTCTTTTATTATCAGTCTCCTAAGCGGTTTACTGGTATTTGGTGAAGCCTATATTTATCTGAAGATTGCCTGCAATCAACAGGTATCCATAGGAGATCTGTTTTTCGGCTTTTCCAGCGCCCCTGACAAAGTATTAAAGGTACAGGCGGTTCTTGCCGTGATCAGCATGATCTGCTCCCTTCCCAATCTTCTGCTTTCTTCCGTGATGAATATGGAATCCGCCAATCCCTATTTAACCCTTTTGGCTGTGGTGATTCTGCTAATCGGAAGTATTGTAAATGTTATTTTGAGCTTAATGTTTTCACAAAGTTTTTATCTGATGCTGGATTTTCCCGGATACTCCGCAAAGGATGTACTTGTAAAAAGTAACGTGATCATGAAAGGAAATAAAGGAAGACTGTTTTATATCGACCTATCCTTTATTCCTCTGTTTTTGCTTGGACTTTGTACCTGTTGTATCGGATTTTTATGGATTCTTCCTTATTATCAGGCAACCAGGGCAAACTTCTATCTTGACCTGATGAGGAAGCGCTCATAAATATCACAGATATGATAAAAAATAAGCGGCTACGCCAAAAATGGCGTAACCGCTTTTCTTTTACCTATATCACTGGTTTTGACCAGGCTTCACATTAATCCATTTCAGATAAGCATTGATAAAAGGATCGATTGCCCCATCCATGACCGCATCCACATTTCCCGTTTCTGCTTCCGTCCTGTGATCCTTGACCATGGTGTATGGCTGCATCACATAGGAACGGATCTGGTTTCCCCAGCCAATCTCCTTTACCTCGCCGCGGATATCCGAAAGCTTCTCTGCATTGGCTTCCTTTTGGAGAATGTAAAGCTTGGCTTTCAGCATCTGCATTGCCTTATCCTTATTCTGGAACTGGGATCTCTCATTCTGACACTGTACCACAATACCCGTAGGAATATGAGTGATACGAATGGCAGATGAGGTCTTGTTAATATGCTGGCCGCCTGCGCCGCTGCTTCGGTAGGTATCGATTCGAAGGTCGTCTTCGTTGATCTCCACATCCACGTCCTCCTCAATATCCGGCATGACATCCAACGATACAAAGGAGGTCTGACGCTTGCCCTGGGCATTGAAGGGCGAAATTCTCACCAGTCTGTGCACACCTTTTTCGGATTTCAGATAGCCGTAAGCATTGGTGCCATTGACCTGGAAAGTTACTGATTTGATTCCGGCTTCATCGCCGTCCAGATAATCCAGCACTTCCACACCGAAGCCCTTTCTCTCTGCCCATCTGGTATACATACGGTAAAGCATACTGCACCAGTCACAGCTTTCCGTTCCGCCTGCTCCTGCATTCAATTTCAGAATGGCATTATAACTGTCGTATTCTCCTGAAAGCAGGGTACTGATCCTGATATTCTCAAAAGTGGCAATAAATTCATCCAGTTCTTTACGGATATCTGCTGCCAGCTCAGGATCTTCTTCCTCATATCCCATCTCAATCAATGTCTCAATGTCCTCATACTGGCTGCCAAGACCGTTAACCGTGTCTACAAGGTCTTTCAAATTTTTAAGTTCTTTCATTTTCACGTTGGAAACATCAGGATCGTCCCAAAATCCGGGAGCTTCCATCTCTCTTTCCAACTCTTCAATCTTCTTTGACTTATTATCTAAGTCAAAGTGAATCCCTCACTTCCGCTAAAGGAGTTTTATAAGCCTGAAGTTCTGTCTTCATCTGGTCTAATTCTACCACTTAACGTTCACCTCTTTCTATTTATTCTATATTCGAAATCTTGTATTATTTGCGGCCACAGCACTGCTTGTATTTCTTACCGCTTCCGCAGGGGCAGGGATCATTGGGATAAATCTTGGTATTCTCCCTTCTGACAGGAGCCTTTGCAGCAGAATCATCCTTGTTGGTTCCCGTAACCTTGGCAACCTCTTCTCTTTCCACCTTCTGCTCAACGCGGACATGGAACAGTACTCTGACTGTTTCTTCTTTGATATTCTGTGTCATTTCTTCAAACATATCGTAGCCGCTTCTCTTGTACTCCACTAAAGGATCTCTCTGACCGTATGCCTGCAGACCGATGCCTTGACGAAGCTGTTCCATATCATCAATATGATCCATCCATTTTCTGTCGATGACCTTAAGAAGGATAACTCTCTCCAGTTCTCTGATTGCTTCAGGTTCGGGGAACTCTGCTTCCTTCGCTTCGTAGAGCTTAACGGCTTCTTCCTTGAGCTGCTGCTTTAAGGCATTCTTCTTAGGTGTATTGATACGTCCTCTGTTAACGGGCTTTAACGGGATTGTAGGGAGGAGTAATGTATTCAGTTCCTCCAGATTCCATTCCTCAAAGTCCGTATCATCTCCGATGGAAATATCCACGGCGTTCTCCGCAATGTCCGTTATCATCTTGTAGATGGCATCTCTCATGCTTTCTCCGTCAAGAACACGGCGTCTTTCTTCGTAGATAATCTCCCTTTGTTCATTCATAACCTGGTCATATTCCAACAGATTCTTTCTGACACCAAAGTTATTGCTTTCTATCTTCTTTTGGGCAGATTCAATGGCATTTGACAGAGACTTATGCTCAATTTCCTGATTTTCGGGAATACCCAGCGTATTGAACATGTTGATTAATCTTTCGGAACCAAACAATCTCATCAGATCGTCTTCCAGTGAAATATAAAACCTGGATTCACCGGGATCTCCCTGACGTCCGGAACGTCCGCGCAGCTGATTGTCAATACGCCTTGACTCATGACGCTCTGTACCGATAATTTTAAGGCCGCCCGCTTCTCTTGCCGCATCATCCAGCTTGATATCGGTACCACGGCCCGCCATATTGGTGGCGATGGTCACTGCCCCATGGATACCGGCATCTGCCACAATTTCAGCTTCCAGCTCATGGAATTTCGCATTTAGGACCTTGTGCTGAATGCCCTGTTTTGTCAAAAGATGGCTCAGCTCTTCAGATGCCTCAATGGTGATGGTGCCCACAAGCACCGGCTGTCCCTTTTCATGAGCTTCCTTTACAGCCTCTACAATGGCATGCAGCTTTTCTTTCTTTGTCTTATAAACTGCATCCTGAAGATCCTTTCTTGCAACAGGTTTGTTGGTAGGAATCTCTACAACGTCCATTCCGTAAATATCACGGAATTCTTTCTCCTCTGTCAAAGCAGTACCTGTCATACCTGCTTTCTTTTTAAATTTATTGAAGAAGTTCTGGAACGTAATGGTGGCAAGAGTCTTGCTCTCTCTCTTGACCTTTACATGTTCCTTGGCCTCAATTGCCTGATGCAGACCATCCGAATAACGCCGGCCCGGCATAATACGTCCGGTAAATTCATCTACGATCAATACCTGATCATCTTTTACCACATAGTCCTGATCACGGAACATTAAATTGTTGGCACGAAGAGCCAGGTTAATATTATGCTGGATTTCAATATTTTCCGGATCTGCAAGGTTATCAATCTGGAAAAATTTCTCTACCTTTTCTACACCCTGGGCAGTCAGGTTAACGATCTTGTCCTTTTCATTGACAATAAAATCACCTGTTTCTTCTCTTTCCACACCCATGATGGCGTCCATCTTGCTTAAGTCTTCCATATCCTCGCCGCGCTGCATCTGTCTGGCAAGAATATCACAGACTTCATAAAGTTTGGTGGACTTGCCGCTCTGTCCGGAAATGATAAGAGGAGTTCTGGCTTCATCAATAAGCACGGAGTCCACCTCATCGATAATGGCGTAGTTGAGATCCCTAAGTACCAGCTGCTCCTTATAAATCACCATATTATCTCTCAGATAATCGAAACCAAGTTCATTGTTGGTGACATAAGTAATATCACAGCCATAAGCTTCTCTTCTTTCTTCCGGCTTCATACTGTTCAGTACAATACCTACAGTCAGACCGAGGAACTTATGTACCTCTCCCATCCACTCTGCATCACGCCTGGCAAGATAATCATTGACAGTAACTACATGTACGCCTTTTCCTTCCAGTGCATTTAAGTAAGCAGGAAGTGTGGAAACCAGTGTCTTACCTTCACCTGTTCTCATCTCGGCAATACGTCCCTGATGAAGAATGATACCACCGATCAGCTGTACTCTGTAGTGTTCCATATTGAGAACACGCTTGGCAGCTTCCCTGACAGTCGCGTAAGCTTCCGGAAGAAGATCATCCAGGGTTTCACCCTCGGACAATCTTTTCTTATATTCCTCAGTCTTACCTTTCAGCTCCTCATCAGAAAGAGCCTGCATGGCAGGACGTAAATCTTCTATGGCCTGTACAATCGGCTCAATTCTCTTTAATTCTCTTTCGCTGTGTGTTCCAAAAACCTTCTGAATTAAATTCATGTTTTTAACCTCACTGTTTCAGCATATCATTATGCGGTCTTTCTCTCACAAGGCTAAAAGACTACAATTTTCATTTTAGCAGATTTGTATAGTTAATTCAACTATTCAAATCTTATCAATTTATTAAAAGTAAAAACGACAGATGTCCGCAGACACCTGCCGTTTTCTATAAATATCCCCCTGACACAAGCAAATCAGATTTCATTACCGGGGAACTTTGGAATTCCTGCAAAGCCCTTTGCAAGATCCTCATCCGTAGGAATATAATCGGACATTTCTCCGTTATTGTATCGTTCATATGCTACCAGATCAAAGTAACCTGTTCCGGTAAGACCAAAGAGAATGGTTTTTTCTTCTCCTGTTTCCTTACACTTTAAGGCTTCATCTATAGCCACTTTAATTGCATGTGAGCTTTCAGGAGCAGGGAGAATACCTTCTACCCTTGCAAACTCCTCCGCTGCTTTAAAGACAGAGGTTTGTTCCACGCTGACAGCCTTCAAATAACCATCATGATAAAGCTGGGAAAGAATGGAACTCATACCGTGATAACGAAGCCCGCCGGCATGGTTAGGTGCAGGAATAAAGCTGCTGCCAAGCGTATACATTTTAGCAAGAGGACACACTTTTCCGGTATCACAGAAATCGTAAACATATTTACCTCTTGTAAAGCTTGGGCAGGAAGCCGGCTCTACAGCAATAAACTCATAATCAGCCTCTCCGCGAAGCTTCTCTCCCATGAAAGGTGAGATCAGTCCGCCCAGATTGGAACCGCCTCCGGCACATCCGATGATCATATCGGGCTTAATACCGTATTTATCCATAGCTGCTTTAGCTTCCAGACCAATCACTGACTGATGAAGCAGAACCTGATTCAATACAGAGCCAAGCACGTAACGATAACCTTCCTTTGTAACGGCAGCTTCCACAGCTTCGGAAATAGCGCAGCCAAGGCTTCCTGTGGTTCCCGGGAACTCTTCCAGAATCTTGCGTCCTACTTCCGTCGTATTGGAAGGGGACGGTGTAACATTGGCGCCATAGGTTCTCATCACCTCACGGCGGAAAGGCTTCTGTTCATAAGAACACTTCACCATATATACCTGACAGTCAAGTCCAAGATATGCACATGCCATGGAAAGAGCGGTTCCCCACTGACCTGCTCCGGTTTCCGTGGTAACTCCTTTAAGTCCCTGTGCCTTCGCATAGTAAGCCTGGGCAATGGCAGAATTCAGTTTATGACTGCCGCTTGTATTGTTTCCTTCAAACTTATAATAAATCTTTGCAGGGGTCTGCAGTTTTTCCTCCAGACAGTATGCACGTACCAGAGGTGACGGACGATACATCTTATAAAACTTTCTGATTTCCTCGGGAATCTCAAAATATGCTGTGGTATCATCCAGCTCCTGCTTACACAGTTCATCGCAAAAGATACCGCGCATCTCTTCAAAAGTCAGCGGCTGTAAGGTGCCTGGATTTAAAAGGGGCGCCGGTTTGTTTTTCATATCGGCACGGACATTGTACCAGCTTGTCGGCATCTCGTTTTCTTCCAGATAGATTTTGTAAGGGATTTTCTTTTCTTCGCTCATGTTTTCCTCCACTTCTGCGCCAAATGCGCTCTCCTAATATTTTCCGGGATAAGAGTTGTTAAAATACAAAACTCCTGTCCCAGTCTTTGCTGGGACAGGAGTAATATTTCCTGCGGTGCCACCCTGCTTGATGTATTTTTACATCCACTCATTGCATACTATCATATGCCTGATTTGTTAACGGAGTATCCTCTCCGGCTCATCTAATGCTGCGCCAAAACAAACGGCAGTTTCGAATCGCCCTCCAAAGCCCATTCCTTCAAGCTCTCTATACCGCATTCCACCATCTGCGGCTCTCTGTGATAAAGCATACTTAAAGTACTCACTCTTCTTCAACGGTTTCTTTTCTATATTTATGTTTTATACCATATTCCCAAATCTATGTCAATGCACAGAAAAAATTTTCGTCGAAATATACAAATATTTCAATTAAAGCTATCTATCAAGAAGCTCCAACAATGCAACCACATCCTGTTCCTTCGTAGCCCAGCTGGTGGCGAACCTGACTACCTGATGATCTTCATCAAGTTTATCCCAAAGGTCAAAACCGACCTCCTTTTGCAGTTCATCGATCTGTTTCACGGAAAGGATCACGAACTGTTGATTGGTAGGAGAATCAAGGTAAAAGGGATAGCCTTTCTCCCGAAGTCCAATTTTCAATTTTTCTGCCATTTCAATAGCGTGGGCGCTGATTTTAAAATACAGATCATCGGTAAAAAGAGTGTCAAACTGGATTCCCAAAAGGCGCCCCTTGGCAAGCATGGCTCCGTGCTGCTTGACCATGGTAAGGAAATGCCTGGGCGTATTTTTCTTTGTAAATACCACCGCTTCTCCGCAAAGCGCACCCACTTTGGTCCCACCGATATAAAACACATCACAGATCTGCGCAATCTGCGGCAATGTCAAATCTGCGCTTTTACTCATAAGTCCATATCCCAGTCTGGCACCGTCAAGATACAGCGGAATATGAAATCTGTGGCACACTTCTGCAATGTCTGTCAATTCCTTTTTACTGTACAGCGTACCGTATTCCGTAGGATAGGAAAGATAAACCATTCCCGGGAACACCATATGCTCATGTGTTGCATCCTGCCAGAATCCGTTCAGCATATCTTCCACCTCATCCGCTCTCATTTTCCCTTCATGAGAGGGAACTGTCAGAACCTTGTGTCCCGTATATTCAATGGCGCCGGCTTCGTGCACATTCACATGTCCCGTCTGTGCCGCCACTACTCCTTCATACTTTTGCAGCATAGTGTCAATCACAACTGCATTGGTCTGGGTTCCGCCCACTAAAAAATATACATCCGCCTCCGGGCACTGACAGGCTTCTTTTATTTTTGCCTTTGCGCTTTCGCAGTAGCTGTCATTGCCGTAACCGGGAGCCTTATCAAGGTTCGTTTCCATCAGACGCTGCAATATTTTTTCGTGAGCGCCCTCCAGATAATCACATTCAAATGCAAGCATTTTTGTCTCTCCTTATCGTCTTAAAACTTTTCTGCATCAAGAATAATTTCCACCTGTGTTATTATGTCATTCATCATATGTTCTGCAGCAAAATCTTCATTGTAAACTCACCATAGGGTATTGTTACCTCCTGAAATCCTGCAGCGTAGCTGGACAGCTCATAGGGGTGGAAGTAAAACACGATGCCTTCCTCTGTCAGATAAAAGTCGGATTCAAAATCTGTCTCTTCTCTGACCGTATCTATCGCATATTCCCAGAAATCATCCGGATTTTGGCCTATGTATTCCGCAAAATATTCCGTCACAATATCTTTCAGCTCTTCCTCACTGTTTCCGATTATGTCTTCCAGAGAAAGTCTCTGCCCTGTCTGAAGATCAAAGGTATAACCGATCCACAGCGGCATACCGTGGGCCCCTCCTGTATAGTCATAATCCTGCTGGCAGAAGCTTAAGTAATGCTCATCAAACCAGGAAATTTCCGAGAGTGAGCTGGAATAACTGCAATGGAAAATATTCTCCTCCCCATATTCCTTTACCATCTCCTCCATCCATTCCACATTGCTGTTTTCATATTCCATATTCTCATTCTGTTTCTCTGTCAGATAGCGATTGATCTCCTCTGCCCCCGCAAAGCGCTCATCCACCTGCAGCCATTCGAGATCTGTCTCTGTCAGCACCATATCCGGTATTGTCTGACTGTAAATCTTTTCGTGATAGGTCTGAATGGTTCCCACCTCACCGACACCGCTGTCATAAAAGGCTTCCCCAAGAATTTCCTCCTCCGAGGGATTCTCAAGGCTTCTTCTCATGAGATATAATTTATAATCACTGGCTCCGGCGTAATACAGGTATCCGTTTTTTATCACCACATCTGTCATATAGGAAGGATCACAATTGTCCATCCCTTTTATTTCATCCTGTACAAATATGACATTTCTGTCATCTCCATCAAGAGAAACCTTTTCATAAACATATTTTTCTCCCATATCTTCGCTCTCTTCGGTGGTGTATTGTACGTAAACATAATCGTTGTCCATAGTTATCACATGAACGCTTCCCTCTATCATGTCATCGTCAAATGTAATGGTCCGGCACACCGACAGCGTTTCCTGATCGATCAGATACATTGTCTTATCTATCATGCTTAGAAAGTATTTTTCATTATAAGACTGCAGATTATAAAACTCCTCCGGCAACGCTTCTTCCTTTCCTGTCTCCCGGTCTGCCTTCACAGTTTTAAAATCCTCATCTTTTAAAAGCAGATAGCCAAAGTTTTTCTCCGCCTCCGGCAAAAACAGTGCTCTATCACCATTATCATAGTAATATTCCCGGTCATAATCCTGCAGTGCGCCTGTACTGTTTTCCGGCTCATCAAGCTCTGCTATCGAACCGTCCTCATAAACCTGATAGCAGAGGGTTTTTATCTCCTCTCCGCTATATCCGTCAAAATAAAGGATGCCGTCCACGATGATCAGGGAATCCATGCTGTATGCTCCCACCTCACGTATTCTCTCATACCCCGTTCCATCTGTGCCGATTACAGAGAGTGCCTTGTGCTCTACGCCTGTATCCTCATCCCCGTAAACTTCCATGAAATAAACCTTATCGTTTAAAAGCAGTCCCTGTCCGTCAGCATAAAAATACGGTGTCCGGTTCCTATCGCAATCTTCACTTTCCCACAAGGTTTCTGCCGCTTTGGTGTTCTTATCTATTTTTAAAAGGCAATAAGTTCCGCAGGCATAAATATGATTTTCATCCTCAAGAATGAAGCAGCTCTTTTCATCCTCAGTCCAGAGCTTATCCGGACTTTCTTCCGTCCGTTCTTCTTCCACCTGGTTTTCTTCTACCCGGTTTTCTTCCGTCCGTTCTTCTGTTTTTATATCCCCGCTTTTGCATCCTGCAAAAACTCCTGCAAACAAAACAATGATAATGATAACCTGTATTTTTCTCATAAATTTTTTCATAAGTCTCTTCTTCTTTCTTAGCCCGGCAGATACTGCCTGCAAATCCTGTTCTCCGGTTTTTCGTCAAGCAAATATAGCACAATAAGAAAAATCCATTCCAGCGGCTTCATAAGCAGATAAGTAAGGTCTGCGCTCCACGCACTTTTAATGTGCCTGGAAACAGGATAACCATAGGTGTCATAAAAATTTCTTACCGCTCTGTGAAACCCGGGTGTCCTTTCCTCAATCAGCTGTTCAAATGCGTTGGCCACGCAAAGCTGTCTGTTCACCACAATCTTTTCACCCCGGCGGATACCGTACCGGATAGGTTTTACCAGTTTCCTGTGCCCTCTTAAGGAAACGGTACACAGATAATGGGTATCATAGGCTACCGGCGGTGGTGCAATCTCCTTGGAAAGTACCCAGTCACTTGTCTTTGTAAAGGCAAGAATGAAGCTGTCAGGCTGCTGTCCAAACAGGACAAGTACTATCACAAGAAGGAAAAGTACCGGCAAAAGTGCTGCCACTGCTGCAAAAAACAGATTTGCGCCTTTTAAAAGAAACAGGTTTGCTCTCTCCAGAACCTTGTTCTCGTAATGGATACTTTCCTGTTTTGCCGCCCTTTCTTTTACCAGAAAAATCATAAGCTGAACACAATGGATCAAAAAGAGAACCGGAACCACGCACAGGCATGCTATCACAAAATAGTCAAAGGAATTCATTCTAAAAGTGTAATTGACACCTTCTTCCATGTATGGCCGGGGGGCCGCTCCCATCAAAAGCTGAAAAAGAAAAACAAAATCAAATGCACATCCTGTATAAACACCGGCAAGCAAAAATACTTCCACAAGTGGCGGGAGCGATTTCCTTTTAAACTTCAATACCATATAGCTCCCAAAGCCCCACAATGCAATCAGAAGAATTGCCGGCCAGTATTCCACCGCGATCGGTTCATGGACACTGTCACCGCCCCATGCATTTAAAGGTGTTTTATAGTCAGGAAGTTCCCAAAGTCCGTAGGCAAGTATCATATATATACTGCCGACGAAGAAGGCCACTGCTTCAAAAACAGGTCTTTCCTTCTTTTTTACCGCAAAGATAATATCAAGGGCTATCAGCATAAACGGCAACAATATCAATGTACCAGACAATATCATTCCAATTGCATTTTCCATCATGTTCCTCCTCCCTTTCATCGCTGCTTGTCTTCTCAATTACACATTTTACTACACTCCTGCATATCACGTAAATAGTCGTAAGCTTTATCTTTCCCTGAACACTTAAAAAAAGCTCCGATGCAGAGCACCGAAGCTTTTTCTTCCACTTATTATTAAGATTACAGTTTTTACCGATAAATAGCTGTTTCAACCTCATTTTCAAAATCGTTCATATCAGCAGGAAGCCATGCGACCTTTTCCTTGTCGCCCACTTCAACAGCTAACTTTTCACAGGTAACATCAAACTCGTAGGCTTCCGCAACAGGCTCCATGGCAGCGATTCCTGCAATGATATCCTTGAGATACTGCTGCATGTAAGGAGTGAAAACAGTCATATCACCATCCATAATGGCAAGCGCATCTTCTTCTGTCAGATTCTCTGTCAGGCTGTCTGTCATGACAGTAGTGGCATCCACCATGATCTGCTCTAATTCATCCTCTGAAATACCGTTTACTTTTACGGTTACAACAGTGGTGTCCTTATCCTCGGACTTGATCTCTGTGGTATATGTAACCTTGTCGACCAGGGCTGTCATAGCATCAGAGAATTCCTGCAACTCTTCCTCTGTAATCTCCACACCCATGCTGTCAAACTCACTCTTTAACTCTGAAACAACCTCGGAAGCTTCTGCAGCAGCGGCTCCGTCCTCGAAAAATGCATTAAACACATCTTCATCAGAGGCAAAACCAAGCAGATTCTTCATTGACTCTGTCTCACCTTTGGCAGCAAGCTCGAACAGCGCGCCTACTGTCTAATCAGCAGGTTCCAGCTTCTGTCCGCATCCTGTGAAAGCCATGCACATCATAACCATAGCTGTCACAACAGCAATTAACTTCATTCCGGTTCTTTTCATAATAAGTTCCTCTTTCTCTATGTTTTATTTGCTTAAAAAGCGTATTGACTGTCATTATAGCATCAGATCCCGATTATGTAAACACAAAATTCCCCTCGAAAGCTTTATCGGTCTTGTTATGCTTTTGCATCACACTGATGGAATTTTCGCTCATAATAACGCTTTCTTTTCTTTTGCATAGGATAAAATAAAAGCTTAAGGAAAATACCATGCGAGACGATCAGATAACTCCACGAATCAACTTTATCAGTCTTCTTGCTTATGAACGCCCACAGGCGGTTGCCTGGGTGAACGGAGGCACCATGTACCCCAGAATCAGCGGTCTTGTAAAATTTTATCAGACCTCTTACGGCGGTGTACTGGTAGAAGCTGAGATTTTTAATCTGCCTGATGTGGAAAAAGCTGGCTCCTCTGATTTTTATGCCATGCATATCCATGAGACCGGAAACTGCAGCGACTATTTTATGAATACGGGAGGTCACTACAATCCCGAAAATACGCTTCATCCGGAGCATGCAGGCGATATGATTCCTCTCCTTGCCAATCAGGGCTATGCCTACAGCGTTTTTTATGACAAGCGTTTTACCATTCCCGATATTACAGGAAGGGCGGTGATCATCCATGCATTGCCTGATGATTTCACCACCCAGCCTGCCGGAAATTCCGGTGACAGGATTGCCTGCGGTGTCATTAAAAAGGTGCTGTGACCCCAATCTGACTTTCCCGGAAGCTTCAGTTTCTTTTCCGGGAAAGTCTGATACTTCTAATCTTTTTCTATCGTCACCATTCCCTCCACATACTTTCGTTCCATCTGATGCCTTGCTTTTCTTGTTTCCACGGAATCAAAAATAATGGAGAAATCATAATCCTCAGGGTAAAGCTCCTCAGCCGCCACATGAAGCTTTACGCGTTTGTGATTGATGTAAATTTTCTTGTCCGGCAGCTGCACCCGGAGTATACCCTTTTCATTGACCGTTTCACAGACAATACCGATTTTCTTGTCGGGATAGATCATGACGCTGTCTCCGCGCCTGAATTTCTCCGAAAGATTCTTCGAAGAGACATTCTTTGTCTTGCGGATATGCGCGCTCTTTTCCTTTTGCAGTTCGCCTTTTGCATCATTTGCTTTGTCGTTTTGTAATATGTTTGTCAGTTCCTCCGGCTTCCTTCCACAAGTCGTTTTTTCTCCGTAAGCCGCCACGGCTGCTCTTTGCAGCATGCTCTCCGGCATGCCAAGCTTTTTCGCAATATAGAAAGCACAGCTTTCTCCCGCTTCCCCGATCACCAGCTGATATAAGGGCGCAAGACTCTCCTTATCAAAGGTCATTCTGGCATTGATCACACCCTCTTCCTTTTCCGCATAGGTTTTTACCTCCGGATAGTGAGTGGTCACCAGATAGAGGGCACCGCTCTTTTTCAGTTCCTGCAAAATAGCAATGGCGATTCCCATTCCCTCTGCCGGGTCCGTGCCGGAGCCGAGCTCGTCGAGGATCACCAGACTCTCATTATCCGCCTTTTTCAGGATGGAAAGCACGTTGGTGATATGGGCGGAAAAGGTGGAAAGATTCTCCGAGAGATTCTGACCGTCGCCGATGTCGCAGAGGATCAATTTACCTTTGGCAAACAGAAAATCCAGTTTTTCGATGGTCGCATTATTTCTGCCTATGATCTCCGCTTTGTCAGAGAGCAACACCGTCAATGTGTAAAGGATACGCCTCTCTTCATTCTCCTCATCGATCTTCATCTCCTGCAGTTCCTCATAGAGCTTTGTCACCGCTGTGGGCTCGATAAACAGCGTGCTGCCGGTGGATGATTTGTCGATCACGGAACCGCTCACCCGAAATTTGTATTCTTTTTTCACGGGAATACAGATATGCCCGTTTCTTGTGGTGCTGAAGCTGTCAGACATGCACTCCTTGCTCATGCGAATGACAGCATCCGCTTTCTCTCGCATCCGGCTTTCCGTCCTATCGATTCCCTCTCGCAGAGATTTTAAGAGTTTTGAGGCATAATCATCCACTCTTTCACCTCTGATTTTCTCACTGATCTCCTCCCTGATCTCATCCAGCGGGTCCAGATTTTCTTCATAGTAGGGAAGTCCGATATCATAGGCCTTTCCTCGATTTAAATAGTCCTTCAGCCGTCTGACTGCCGTCAGATTGACGGCAACCTTCTGCAGCTGTTCCGGTGTCAGGCACCCGCCTTTTTCCGCAATCATGATCAGCTCCGGAATCTCCGAAAGTGTGGTGACAGGCGGTGTTCCGCACTTCTCCAGCATGATCCTCGCCTCCGTCGTGGTGCGAAGAGACGCTTTCACTTCTGTTTCCGACAGGCTGGGGCAAAGACCCCTGATCTGCTCCTTTGCCTTCTTAGTATTAGCAAGGACTTCAAGCTGTTCTATCACCTTGTCAAACTCCAGCATCTTCGCTGAAGGTGTCTCATAAAAATAATTTTCTTTCATTTTCCTGCTCCTCTATGTAAGTGCCCTGTAAAAATCATATTCCAATGTTCCCTTGATCTGCTTAAGAGCACCCTGTTTCAGTTCCTTTACCATAAGACAGTCTATATGGGGTAAGTGCACGGTTTTCCCCGGCAGAATTCCGTAATCTGCCGCTGTACGGAATCCTCTGGCATGATAATTTTTAGGATTCCCCTCCACCAGCACTGCCTCAAACCCCATCCCGGCTGCTTTTTGGAAGCCATATTCAATCAATTCTTTGGAAATATGCTGCCTTTGCAGCGTTGTCTCCACTGCCGCCGGTGCAAGGATCAGCAGCTTATCTTCATATTTCCCCTCCAGATGAAATCTGGAAAACATCACATATCCGATCACCCGGTCACTGTCGTCTACGGCGATCAGCTC
>JBJEMT010000095.1:0-17791 GCA_051879815.1 Suilimivivens sp.
CTCTTTTTTCCACTTTCCAAGCTAACCCCTCCTAATGTTGGTTCACTGGTTCACTTTGACATTATTATTATAGTGGTTCACTGGTTCACTGTCAACTATAACTTGAAAATAAAACCTACTCGTGTATAATATTCAATAGAATGTTTATAAAGAGTATTTCCTGTTGTCATGCATAATGAAAGAAGGTGAACACATGGCTACCAACAAACCAAGATATACCGTTTCTGTTGATGATGAATTATTTAAACAAATTGAAGACTTCCGTTTTCAGAATCGTTATGCGACACGTTCTGAGGCAACCTGTGAGTTAATACGTCTTGGACTGGAATCTCTGAAAGAAGCAAAAACTCCTTCCGGCAATTCCTGATATTCCAATTTTTCATATAAAAAAAGTTCTATGCTTCTCATACCTTAGCATAGAACCTTTTTTTATTGGTGTGCAGTTCTGCACACTCTTCCTATTTATTTTCTGTATTATAATTTTCTATCCCGCTAATAATTGCATCCAGAAGACAACCGATGCTGAAATCAATATCTGCTTTTCCTGCACTGTTCTCATCGTTATACTGATGCAAAAGTGTGTACTGAATATTTCCTTCTTCATCTACCTCCGTTGCTTCCACCATTCCGCGGACAGACATGGCAATATAATACTGGTATTCATCAAAATGCTCAAGCTCCTTCTCGATCATTCTGTCATGGTATGCCAGTTTATCGGCAACAAGCTCATATCCCATTCTGGTGATCGGATAGCTTTCCCACCTTGCATCCTCCGGTGCATAATAATAGGTATCTTCTGCATCTACTGCCTGCAGGAAATCATCTTCGTATAATTTAGTAACCAACTGCCTGCATTGTTCTGTAATCAGTTCATAATCCTTCTGTTCACAGCTTGTTATGATTTGCTCAAGCATCAGATCATACTCTGTTACATCCCAACCGCTTCGGATAATTCTTCCACTGCCGCTTTCTGTAATACCGGATTCCCCTGTTTCTTTTTTTGCTGTCGTCTGCTGTTGATCAGCTTCAGGTCTGTCAAACTGAGTTTTTAAAGCTGCGATCTGTATCCCCAACATCAATACTGCCATACATAATAATACAACCAGTATCGTCAGCACCCTCAACATTCTTTTATCTTTCTGCCTGTCGCTCAAACAGCCTTGCAGCTCACCGATTACTCTGTCTACAGACACATAACGATGATCCGGTTCAAAGGCACAGCATCTTTGAATAATTCTGTTAAGCTTCCTGTTCACGGATACTTTTTCAAGATCCTCCAGAATATAATCACCGGTCGCCATATACAGCAATGTCTTGCCAATCCCGTAAATATCCGTTCTTTCATCGGATTGTCCAAAACCGAACTGTTCCGGTGCCGCTGTTTCTCTTGTTCCCACAAAACAAGTATCCTCACGCTTTCCCTTTTTATAGGTACGTGCTGTTTCAAAGTCTATCAATACTAAGTTTCCGTCATTCTTAATAATGATATTTTCCGGTTTAATGTCCCTGTGAATCACAGGAGGTTTTCTCTGATGCAGTTCTTTCACATTTCTGCAGAGCATAATGCCTGTACGAATAATTTCCTCTTCGGAAAAACTGCGCATATCTCCTGTTTCTGCAAGGGAAATTCCTTCCACATAGTTTCTTATCAGATATACCCTGTCCTCTTTCCTGACCAGTTCTATTAATTTAATCTGTATCTCGTTACTATTCTTTATTCTCTGACCTTCCTGTAAAATTCTTCCTTCTTCTAAAAGATATCCCGCTTCTTCTCTCTCTGCAATTTTTAATATGTACTTTTCCTCTCCCACTGTATCCTCTAAAAGATAAGTCTTCTTATTAGGAGAATCTTTTAAACAGGCTGTCACCTGATACAAAGGGGCCCATTCTTCCGGCAATATCTCATTCTTTTTTATTAACTGTTCATAAGATTCATCAAATTCCTTTTTCATAAGTTTCTACTAATTCCTGATATTCCGACAACGGTAATCCCTTTTCAATCACAAAAACAGCAATAGCATCTTTTCTGACTCTCGGATAAAGTACTTCCCGGTTTCCGATTTTTAAGAGTCTTTGTGTTTCCTCCAAATTCAGCTCAAACAAGATGGCTGTACGGATCAGCAGTTCCCTTGAAGGCTTTCTGCGTCCGTTGAGTAATTGATATCCGTAACTGCGGTCAAGATTCATCTTTTCAATATACTCTGCACTTGTCATTTTATGGGTGCGCAGTAAATCTGCCAGATAATACCGCATTTCCGGACATTTGAAGTCCTTGTCTTTCAAAAAATCCAAATCCTTTTTATTGCGGTTTTTCAGTTGATCTATCAAATCTCCTGTACTTTTCATTTACTTACTTTCTCCTGCAGCCGAAAGTCCTGCCAGATATCCCGTAGACCATGCAATCTGCAGGTTAAAGCCTCCGGTCAGTGCATCAAGGTCAAGCACTTCCCCTGCAAAATACAGATTTTCAACAAGTTTTGATTCCATGGTAGAAGGATTTACTTCTTTTACATTCACTCCGCCCTGGGTGATAATTGCCTCTGAGAACCCCCTTGTTCCGGTGACGGTCATGTTCAGGTTCTTTAAAAGCTCTGTCAGTTTTTCTCTCTCCTGTCTTGTAACCTCATTTACCTGCTTATCCGGTGATATCCCTGTCAAACTTATCATAACAGGTATCATTTTTGAGGGGAGCAGTCCGTCGAGACAATTTTTGAACTGTCTATTTTTATTTTCATCGAAGTCCCGAAGTAATCTTTTGTCAAGCTGTTCCTTTGTAAGCGCCGGCTTTAAATCAATAGAAAGAGTTACCGGCATATCCTTATATTTCTTCACGTAATAATTGCTGGCGCTTAAAATTAAGGGACCGCTCACACCGAAATGGGTAAACAGCATTTCTCCAAAGCCTTCGTATATTTTTTTCTTTTCCTTTTTTAAAACAATGGAAACATTTTTTAAAGACAAGCCCTGCATTTCCATGCACCAGCTTTCCTTAACGGTAAATGGTACAAGTGCAGGTTTCACTTCCTTAACAGTGTGTCCGAAGCCTTCTGCAAACCGGTAGCCGTCACCGGTAGAGCCTGTCGCTTCATAGGATTTTCCTCCTGTAGCCACAATGACGGCATCCGCTTTCAAAATTCTTCCGTTTGAAAGCTTCACGCCAGTTATTCTTTTTCTTCCGCTCTGTCCGGCATCTGAATCCGGTTCATTCAGGCTTTCCTCTTTTTCCGCACACAAATCTTCCACTTCCGTATGCAACAGCACCTTTATCCGCTTCTTATCCATCTCACGGTTTAAAGCGGCAATGACATCGGAGGAATGATCCGACATCGGAAAGACTCTTTCCCCTCTTTCTTCTTTCAGCCTGCAGCCTGCCTTTTCAAAAAAGTCCATTACCATCCGGTTATCCATCCGGGAAAATGCACTGTACAGGAATTTACCGTTACTGATCACATGCTCAAAAAAAGTTTCCCGCTCACAGGCATTTGTGAGATTACATCTACCCTTTCCCGTAATATATATTTTTTTCCCTGTCTTCTCATTTTTTTCAAGGAGCGTAACCTCTGCTCCCTGATCTGCGGCTGCTATGGCTGCCATCATACCGGCTGCACCGCCGCCAATTATTATAATCTTTTTCATGACCCGGATTACTTTCCTTCCAAATAAGGATTCAATGTTCTTCCTGTTTCATCAAAGGATAATTCAACATAGGTTCTTCGTCAATAAAGTTAATCTCATCATTCAGATAAACCTGATAATTATTCCACACTTCTTCCAAAGTCTCCAGATTCTGTTTTACCGCGTCAGGCTGCTTTAAACAGAGTGCAACCACAAGCGCATTGATCACACTCAAAGGTGCCACCAGGGAATCCACAATGGAAACCATATCGCTTCTTGCCAGAAGATTACAGGAAGAATACAGGTTCATAGGGGAATGAATACTGTCGGTAATGGTGATCACTTTCGCGTTCCTGTCATTGGCAAATTCCATAGCCTTCAGGGTACGCATGGAATACCTTGGAAAACTGATGCCGATAATGGCATCCTTCTCGCTGATACGGATCATCTGCTCAAACATCTCTGTCACACTGGTTGTCTTTACAAGTACCACATTTCCGCGAATCATATTCAGATAAAAATGCAAAAAATCCGCCAGAGGCTCACAACTTCTGACACCTACAAGATAAATCGTCTCTGCCTCTAGAATAATATCCACAGCTGCCTCAAAGGCTGCCGCGTCCAGATTTACGATGGTATCCTGTATTTTTTCAATATCTGCATTCAATACAGAATTCAAAATTTCCGACTGTGTACTCTTCCCATACTTTGCTCCGATTTTCTGTACCGAATTCAATTTGTTTTTCACCCAGTTTTCAAGTGCCTTCTGAAACTCCGGATATCCTTCATAGCCAAGTCCCATGGCAAAGCGCACAACAGTAGACTCACTGACCCCCACTGTTTCGCCAAGCTTTGCGGCTGTCATAAATACAGCCTGATCATAATGGTCAGAGATATAAGCCGCAATCGCTTTATGTCCCTTACTCATTTTCATATACTTATCATTCATCCGGGTAATGATATCAAGTTCCTTTTGTTCCATTTTAAAACCTTTCTCTTTTTATGGCTCTGCCACTGCATTTTTATTTTTTAGCGATATGCCTGATAAGAATCCTTCAGCATCTGAATCGTTTCTTCTTCTGAAAGATCGTAATCTCCTGTCAGCGTCATGCAGGCTGCCCCATGAATAAAAATCCACATTTTCATAAAAAGATTACCGGCATTTACGCAGCCCTGAGCAGCTGCCGACTGGATTTCTCTGCTCACGTTTCCCGTATTTCCATTAATCAGATCGTACATACTCCTTCCGAATCTGTTCTCTGACAGAAAAATAAAAGAAAATATTTTTTTATGTTCAGCAGCAAATTTAATGTAGATATTGCCCAGATGTACAAAAGGTGTCACTGTCTGCTTCTGAAAACCGGAATAATATTCCTGAAAGAAATCACAGGCTTTTGTAAAAAGATCTTCCGTCAGCTCGTCCATATTCTTATAGACCCGAAAGATCGGCTGCGTGGAGCATCCTGCTTTCGCCGCCAGTTTTCTTGCTGTGACCTGTTCAATCCCCTCTTCCTGCAAAATAGAAAAAGCTGCATTTATAATGTCACTCTTTGTGATTGATTCTTTTCTTGCCATTTGCTGTACCCCTTCCTTTGTATAACATATGTTATTATTTTATAATGCTTTTTAATATCTGTCAACATAATCATATACGACGGTGATAAATATTAAATCCGGTTTCTGCCAAAACTCCTCAGTCTGTCCGGGATGCTCCCTTCTACACTTGTTCCAATTTTTCTTGATTCATCCATCCTCCCCACATTATTGATATTACCACTTCCTGTTTTACAGATACAAGCAAAAAACAGCTAATGACGCATCTTACGAATTGTCATTAGCTGCCTCGTTATACTTGTTTACTGCTGCTTCCAAACAGGTTTTCCTGATTAAACAGGATATGCCGCATTCTTAGTATCAGCCTGTGTCATGTCAACCTTTTCCTGCTGAGCCTGACGATATTTGAAGAACTCAGTAGCCACCTGAGGGAACAATGCATAGGACAAAACATCTTCATCCTGCTGCTTCCATTCCTTCATCTCTGCCTCAATTCCCGCAAGCTCCGGCTCAGTGTGTCCGGTTGCCTCTGCGGAACGGGCTGTCGATCTTGGCTCACCGGGAATAACCTTATCAATTACTTCCTGATTCATAGGCTTAACAGTCTGACCGTAGTTACCACGGAGAAGATCCTTGAACTCACCGGTAGCCATCTTATATCTCTCACCCATGAGAACATTAAAGATAGCCTGTGTACCAACGATCTGTGATGAAGGTGTTACAAGAGGCGGCTCACCGCAATCCTTACGAACTCTTGGAATCTCTTCAAGTACATCATTGTACTTATCCTCAGCATGCTGCTCCTTGAGCTGGCTAACCATGTTAGAAAGCATACCGCCAGGTACCTGATAAAGAAGAGTCTTGATATTAACGCCAAGAACCTTTGTGCTCATAAGACCTGACTCAATGCATTCCTCACGATATGGACGGAAGTAATCAGCAATCTCAGCAAGCTTATTCTGATCAAGACCGGTGTCATACTCTGTACCTCTGAATGTCTCAACCATAACTTCTGTTGCCGGCTGTGATGTTCCAAGAGCAAATGGAGAAATAGCACAATCGATGATATCTACTCCTGCCTCTACTGCCTTGAGATAAGTCATAGAAGCAACACCTGATGTATAATGTGTATGTAACTGAATCGGAAGCTTTGTGTTTTCCTTAAGTGTCTTAACAAGTTCTGCAGCCTTATATGGTACAAGAAGACCGGCCATATCCTTGATACAGATAGAATCTGCACCCATCTCTTCGATTTTCTTAGCCATATCAGCCCAGTACTCAAGAGTATATGCATCACCAAGAGTATAGGAAAGAGCGATCTGAGACTCTCCACGTCCTTCCTGCTTCTTTATCTTATTGGTTGCATCTACTGCAGCCTGAAGGTTTCTGATATCATTCAGACAGTCAAAGATTCTGATTACATCAATACCATTCGCAATTGACTTTTCTACGAAAGCATATACAACATCATCTGCATATGGTCTGTATCCAAGAATGTTCTGTCCACGGAAAAGCATCTGAAGCTTAGTATTTTTGAAACCGTCACGGAGCTTGCGAAGTCTCTCCCAGGGATCTTCCTTAAGGAATCTAAGAGATGCATCAAATGTAGCACCACCCCAGCACTCAACTGCGGCATAGCCAATTTTATCCATTTTATCAACGATTGGAAGCATAATCTCGGTAGGCATTCTTGTTGCAATCAATGACTGATGTGCATCACGAAGAACGGTTTCCATAATTCCAACCGGTTTTTTAACCTGATCTGCCATTTTTTATAATCCTCCTTATAAATTGAAATAAATCTTTAGAATACTCCAAATACTGCCATAAAGGTTCCGGCTGCTACTGCTGTACCAATAACACCGGCTACGTTAGGTCCCATTGCATGCATTAAAAGGAAGTTGGTAGGATCTGCTTCCGCACCGACTTTCTGAGACACCCTGGCTGCCATAGGCACCGCGGATACACCGGCTGATCCAATCAGCGGATTAACCTTACCGTGAGTTGCTATACACATCAGTTTGCCAAACAGAACACCTGCTGCAGTACCGAATGCAAATGCAATCAGTCCAAGAGCCACAATCTTTAAAGTATCCCAATTTAAGAATGCTTCAGCACTTGTGGTGGCGCCAACGGAAGTGCCAAGCAGAATAACTACGATATACATCAAAGCATTAGATGCAGTATCGGTTAACTGTCTTACTACGCCGGATTCTCTGAACAGATTACCTAACATCAGCATACCGACAAGGGGCGCTGTGGTAGGCAGAATCATACAGACCACAATGGTAACAACAATAGGGAATAGTATCTTTTCCAATTTGGATACAGGACGAAGCTGACCCATCTTGATTGATCTTTCCTTTTCTGTTGTCAGTAACTTCATTATAGGCGGCTGGATAATGGGTACCAGTGCCATATAGGAATATGCTGCTACTGCAATAGGTCCGAGCAAAGCCGTCTGTCCCAATTTACCTGCCAGGAAAATGGAGGTAGGACCATCTGCACCGCCGATAATGGAAATTGACGCTGCTGCTTTATCATTGAAGCCCATGGCAATTGCTCCGAAGTATGCTGCAAAAATACCGAACTGAGCTGCAGCACCAAGCAAGAAGCTCTTAGGATTGGCAATCAGGGGACCAAAGTCCGTCATGGCACCAACTCCCATAAAGATCAGGGAAGGTAAGATTGCCCATTCATCTAAGAGATAAAAATAATACAGTAAGCCGCCCACTCCATTTGCCGAATCCTCGATACTCATAATAATATCAGGATAAATGTTAACAAGCAGCATACCAAATGCGATCGGCGTAAGAAGCAATGGTTCAAAACCCTTAGCAATCGCAAGATAAAGAAATACACAAGCCACCAGAATCATCAGATAATTTCCCCAGGTCAGATTAAAAAATGCTGTCTGATGAATCAGGTTGTCTAATGTACTTACTAAATAATCCATTTCTTTTACCTCCTGTTGTTTTCTCTGTTGCTGCATGGGAAAGAAATACCCATGCAGATAACCGTCTTAATTGAGTGTTGCAAGTAAAGCACCTGCTTCAACAGGATCACCAACTGCAACATCAATACTTGCTACGGTACCGTCCTGAGGTGCAACAACAGGAATTTCCATTTTCATTGCTTCCAGAATAACTACTGTATCACCGGCCTTAAGTGCCTGTCCGACACTTGCCTCTACCTTAAATACCTTACCTGCTGCTCCGGCTTCAACTTTGATGCTGCCTGCTCCGGCTGATGCCTTTTTGGGAGCTGCTGCAGGTGCAGCCTTTGGAGCTGCCTTAGGTGCCTTGGGAGCTGCTGCTACAGGTGCTCCTGTATTAGCGCCTTCTTCTACTACTACATCATATACGTTGCCATTTACGGTAATTGTATAATTTTTCATTACTATATTCCTCCTGTAATTTATTACTTTCTTTTTACTATGCTCTTTGCCACTTGTTTCCGGCACGTTTAATGCTTCTTACTACAAATCCGTCAGCAGATGAAGCTCCTTCACTTGCAGCAATTGCTGCGGAAATAACTGCAACCAGTTCCAGGTCATCTGCTAATTCTTCTTTTTCAATAATCTGCGCAATTGTCTTATCAACTGCTGCTTCCTTTAACTCCTCCCTCTTAGGCTTCTTTGCAAATTTTGCCTGAATCTTGGGGATAAAACCAAAGCAGCTGATAATCGCACAGATCAGAACAAGTACGATAAATACAGTTCCCATGCCAAGAAGCGTATTTAATACCGCTTTTTCCATCTTTTCACCGAATGTATATTCTACATTAACGACAACACCTGTGATAACCTTATTATCAAACACAAATTCCACAACTGCATTGCGTTCGGATCCTTTAATCGTGGAATCAATAACACCGTCTTTTTCGTCAAACTCAGATTCGGTGCTGACAATTTCTACATAACTACCCATATCTTCAGCAGCTTTTTCCCAGCTCTCAAGAGCGCTGACCCAGACCGGATCGGTTATCTGATCCTGCGCACTCTGCAGAACAATCTGATTCATCGCTTCAATATTCTGCTCGGCATATTGTTCAGCCTGTTCTGCTGTCATAAGAGGAGTAATCTCCTTTTCCTGACCGCATGCTGTAAGGCCGATCATCATACAGGTAATCATACCTAATATTAACAACTTTTTTTTCATATTAAGTATCTTCCTTTCTAGACTGTACCATGTTTTTTGGCCGGACGGTCTTCCCTCTTGGTGAACAGCATTTCAAAAGCGCCGATTACATACTTACGTGTATCGACGGGTTCAATGATCTGATCAACATAACCTCTCTTTGCTGCACTTGTAGCGCTAGTCTGAAGTGCTGCATATTCTTTTGCACAGGCCTCAATTGTATCTGCTCCCTGTCCGTCGCAGATGATCTTGGCTGCAAGCTTTGCGTCCATGGTTCCGATTTCAGCATCGGGCCATGCTATTGTAATATCTGCACCGATTGCCTTGGAGTTCATGGCAACGTATGCGCTTCCGTAAGCCTGTCCGATAATAACATTTACTTTGGGAACGGTTGCATTTGCAAATGCATATGTAAGACGAGCTGCTGCTTTTGCAATCCTCTTTTCATTACACTTATCTGCCTTGAAGCCCTTTACATTGGTAAGGGACAAAACAGGAATTTCAAAAGCATCACAGAAATTAATGAACTCTGCCGCCTTGTCACAACCTGCAGCAGATAATACTGCATCGAATTTCTCGACAACTGTTCCATCTTCTCCATAAACCTCTGTTCTGTTGGCAACTGCACCGACAGTAACACCATTCAGTCTGATGAAGCCGGTTACCATATCCTTTGCATATTCACGTTTAACTTCGAATACCTCACCATTGTCAGCGATCTGGGAAAGTGCGATAGAGGTATCTCCCACACATCCTGCGATTTCTGCACATGCTCTGTTCAGGTCATCTGTGCATTCTTCAAAAGATGCATCGTCTTCGTTATTGGCAGGAAGCATACCCACCAGTTCTCTGATCTGTGCAAGAACTGAGGCTTCATCAGCAACAACATCCACGATACCTGCTTCTTCACTCTGGAATTTAGCTGCAGAAGTATCACATTTGGTAATTACGTTTCCGTCTAATGCATTGGGGGAATTCACAAATAATTTAGCCTTAGACCCTTCCATAAAAGTAAAATCTGTCAAAGTAGGAATCAGTGCAAGTCCACCGCCACAGCTTCCAAAAATTGCTGTGATCTGGGGAATTACTCCTGAAGCATTCACCTGCTTTAAGTAGATTTCTCCAAATCCGTTTAAGGCATCTGTTGCCTCCTGTAATCTCAGTCCGGCAGAGTCGATCAATCCGATCACGGGTGCACCTGTTTTAAGTGCCAGATCGTAGAGATTTGCAATTTTCTTTGCATGCATTTCGCCAACTGAACCGTTCAGTACGGATGCGTCCTGGCTGTAAACATACACAAGGTTGCCGCCTATTACTCCATAACCTGTGATAACACCGTCAGAAGGAGTTTCTGTCTGTTTCAGATTGAAATCAGTGCTTCTAGCCGTAACCGATCCGCCAATTTCAACGAAACTGTTTTCATCGAGTAAAGCTGTAATTCTTTGACTCGCTTGTGAAGTAGTACTCATTTTTCAGCCCTCCATTTTATATTAAAAATAAGAATAACTTAATTCGCCGGGGCATACTATCCCCATAATTGCGTCTATGGTAGTATACCACAAAAGCTTTCATTCGCCTAGGAAAAAATTAAAAATTTATGCAATTTTTACACATTTCTAAATTCTATGGATTCAAAGTAAATATTTTCCCGGGCAAGTTCCCGTCTCATCTGTCCCCTGCTATTGTAAAGCAGCATCAGTTTTGCATAAGCAGCTTCCGGAGATATATTAAGAAGGGGTATCACTCCCGCTTTCAAAAGAGCATCCCCTGTTGCATATTGATTACCCTCTGTTCTCTTATAAGAAGCAGCATAAACATCAATGTTCATCTTGTGACACTGTTCCACAAAGGGAAGCAGACTGTATGCTTCTCCTTCCAGGCATGATGTTGCAGAATGATACAGATAATGAAGCACTGCAGCGGGCTTATTCTTTTCACTGAACTGAAAAAAAGAATAATCCATGCCGGGATAAGGACGAATCAGCATAACCTTTTTTGCAAAAGAAGCAGGGACTTCAAATTCTCTTCCCACATTAGCTTCCACTTCCTCGATGGTCGGCTGCATCTCTTCTCCTCTCGCAGTGTTTAATATCAAATGTCCATCTTCCATTCTTCCAAATGCATTACCGCTAAAATCCCTGAACTGATCTCTGATGGGTTCTGCCTCATGAATCCTGGTGGCAAGATAAACCTGGCTGATGCCTGCCTGATCCTGATACAGGGCAAAGACACCTCTTACCGCCCTGCCTCTGATCAATTCCACTGCCTTTGCAAAATTGTTGAGTCCGTTGCTTCCTTTCTGCCCCAAAGGATAATTACTTGCCACAAAGATCATAGGTACAGAAAGATGATGAAACAGAAAACCGGCAAAGGCCGTCGTATAGGATAACGTATCTGAGCCATGGGTCACGATCACTCCTGCATATTTTCCATAATCAATCTCGTCAAGTGATTTCAGAAGAATCAGAAGAGAATCCGGTGTCATGTTCTCACTTAAGATATTCAATGGATGAATAACCTCAAA
The DNA here is from genome assembly GCA_051879815.1 of Suilimivivens sp. Lineage (GTDB taxonomy): Bacteria > Bacillota > Clostridia > Lachnospirales > Lachnospiraceae > Suilimivivens. The sequence goes on from JBJEMT010000095.1 coordinate 11,833, forward strand.
CTCTTCTTTTCCATAAAATTCCTCATACAGGGAAAGCAGTCTGTAAGGAGAGCCTTCCTTTACATTAATCACATAATCCTCTACCCGGCTTCCAATTGTGCCTCCCGTTAATACTACCAAAATTTTCTTCATGAATACATCCTTCCTGTTTTTCTTCTGTGTCTACTCTATCAGCAGATACCAAACACCGACACACTTTGCCAGTCATGTTACCGGGCTATAATACCTTACAATCTGCATAAGACACCATCCAAAATCTATTTTTTCTGCCTCACCCGCAGTTACCACATAGTCAACACCATATACTTCTCCATCCACAAGATAACTGATAGTTCCCACTTCAGTTCCCTTTTCCACTGGGGCTTCCAGTATTTCTTTCAATTCTGTCTTTACTTCAAAGTTCTCCCCGCTTTTTAAAAGAACACCTTCTATCCCTTTATTTTCTTCTTTCTTAACAATCGTAACAGGAACAGAAGCACTTCCACCGATTTTTTCCGTCTGTGCTCCTGTCACGGGAACAGGTGCCAGACTGTCCTCTTCAATTTTGACTTCTTCAAGAGAATGATACTCAAAATTCTCAAGTCCGTAATTCATCAGTTTTTTTGTATCACTCCATTTATAACTTTTATTATCGGGCCAGCCGCAGGCAAGAAGCGCTACCACAAAAGTTCTGTTATCTCTCCTCAGGCTTCCCACATAACAATATCCCGCATTTCCCGTAAAACCTGTTTTCCCGGACAGCGCGCCATCCATCATAGTCAGAAAGGCATTGTGGTTATAACAGCTAAAGCTTCTGCCGTTTGGCACAATTTCGCCGTCTTTCTCCCTGTATCCTTCAAACTGATAGGATGCTGTCCCGGTGATTGCAAGAAATTCCTCTTTTGCAGGAGAATCCATAATACAATAAGACATGATTCTGGCAAGATCCTCTGCCGTTGTAGAATGTATCTTCGTTTCTCCGTTTTCCGTAGTGGCAGTGGCATCCAGCCCGTTTGGCGTAATAAAAAAAGTATGAAAGCAGCCAATATCACTTGCTTTCTGGTTCATCATATCCGCAAAACCTTCCACGCTTCCGCCAATATGCTCGGCAATTGCTACCGCAGAATCATTGTGGGACTCCAGCATCAGGGAATAAAGAAGATCCTTTAAGCGGTACCTTTCTCCCTGTTGCATATTCAGTTTTACCTTTGGCATGGATGCAGCGTAGGAAGATACCTCCACATAATCCTCAAGATTTCCATATTCCAGTGCAAGAATACAGGTCATAATCTTGGTGGTACTTGCCATAGGTCTGATTTCACTGCTGTTTTTTTCATACAAAATACGCCCGGAACCGGCATCTATCAAAATGGCCGATTGGGCGTATAGCTGCAGGTTTGTACTGCTTTCGCTGTTATCTTCCGCATTGACCGGCGAAACTTTTGCCACGGCAAAAATGAAAATAAGCAGTATGGATATCAGCGCAGCTTTTATTTTTAAAAGATTTTGTAACATATCTATGTCCGGTTTTTCTCTTTTGTTCAGTTTATGAAAAACGGATCATAAATATCCCTATACCTCAACAGTCAAGCTGATTTCCTGCTCTGCCTGCTCCTTGAACTCTTCAATCTGTAACTGAGAAAGCTCCGGCAGTTCTTCAAGAGACTTGACACCAAAGCTTCTGAGAAACTCTTCCGTTGTTCCGAAAAGAAGAGGCCGTCCGGGAGCATCCATTCTTCCCACCTCTGCAATCAATCCGAATTCCAACAGCCTGTTTACCGCATGATCACAGCTGACACCTCTGATCTTTTCAATTTCCAGCCTGGTAACAGGCTGCTTATATGCAATAATGGACAATGTTTCCAAAAGCGTATCAGTAAGCACGTATTTTCTTGGGGTTTTGGCAATTTTGATCAGATATTCATACATTTCACCCTTGGTACACATCTGAAAAGAATCCTCCAGTTCCATCAGGGTAATACCGCATTCCCTACTGTCGTAATCTTCTTTCATTTCAAGCAGAAGTTCTTTTGTTACCTTTTTGTCCTCTTCAATTACAGCAGCCAGTCTTTCTACCTCTACTGATTCACCCATGGTAAAAAGTATGGATTCCAGTACGGCTTTTGCCTTTTCTTTTTCCACTTAACGACCTCCTATGCCACGTTTGAAGTAATCAATATATCATCAAACGTATCCTCCTGTACAACAGAAACCTTTCCCAGCTTCATCAGTTCCAGCATGACAAGAAATGTAACGATAATCTCCATTTTGCTGCGCTGTTTTTCAAGAAGCTGCCTGAAACTGAACGTTTTATGATTGCATATGTATTCTTCAATATAAAGAGCCTTCTGCTCAATATCAATTTCATCCTTTTCAATGTTTCCAAAAGTACTCCTGACAGGATCTATCTTGTCCTCCTGCCTGCGCATTACTGTTTTGAGCAGATTCTGAAGCTTGTTTAAATCAGCATCCCCAATCAATGTCTTATAATCAATAGGCGGCCTGTAATCTTCCACTTCCTTTGGAAGCGTCTTTTCTTTAAACATGGTACAAGCAGCATCCACCTGTCTGTCCTTCAATTCATAAGACATATATTTATACATCTTATATTCCAGCAGTTTTTGAACAAGCTCTGCTCTCGGATCCTCTTCTTCTCCCTCTTCATTCACTTCCTTGGGAAGAAGCATCCGGCATTTGATATCCAGCAGTGTTGCAGCCATAACAAGGAATTCACTCATAATATTCATATCCTCTGTCTGCATTTTCTGTATATATTCCAGATACTGTGCCGTAATTTCTACAATGGGGATGTCATAAATATCAACTTTGTTTTTTTCGATCAGATGAAGCAACAGATCCAAAGGGCCTTCAAACACCTCTAATTTAACCGGTATTGCCATAGTTCTGCCTTTCTATTTGCAAATTGCGATAGTAGCGCTTGTACCAAGACGGCTTGCACCGGCTTCTATCATCTTTTCTGCGGTTTCCTTATCACGGATACCTCCGGAAGCCTTTACTCCCATAGCATCCCCTACTGCTTTTCTCATCAATGCCACGTCCTCTGCTTTTGCTCCGCCTGTAGAAAAACCGGTGGATGTTTTCACCAAGTCTGCTCCGGCCTCCTTTGCAAGCTCGCATGCCTTTATCTTTTCCTCATCCGTCAAAAGGCAGGTCTCGATAATGACCTTAAGAAGTGCTTGTCCGCAGGCATTTTTGACCTCTTTAATATCCTTCAGAACAATATCATATTCTTTATCTTTTAAGGCACCTACATTGATGACCATGTCAATTTCATCTGCTCCGTCACCTATTGCCAGTTTAGTTTCCGCAGCTTTTGCCGCGGTACTCATCTGTCCAAGCGGAAAGCCTACAACGGTACAAACCTTTACATCGCTGTCTTTCAGTTTTTCTGCCACAAAAGCCGTATAATAGCTGTTCACACAAACAGACATAAAATGATGCTCAATTGCTTCTTCACAGATTTTTGACACCGCCTCCTTGGTGGCATCTGCTTTTAAGATGGTATGATCAAATAATTTTGCATTTAACATTATGATAGCCTCTCTTTTCTCTCATGCAGTTTTTCATTTTATCATGTTATAAATTTACAGTCAACTGCCGTGCTCTTTTCTGCAGCAGACCCAATTTGCTTATTTTCTTTTCAGGCGGATCACTACCAGTTCTCCCGGATTAAAAATTCTGACAGGAAGTGTATGGGTACCAAGCCCCCTTGAAAGAATCATTTCTTTTCCATCCTTCTCAAACCTGCCGCCGTCATAATGAGGAAAAAGTCGAAGCCTCGGGGAAATGACACCGCCCAGCACAGGCAGCACCATCAATCCGCCATGAACATGTCCCGAAACCGTAAGATCTGCTCCCCAGTCAGCATAAGTCTCAAAATAATCCGGATTGTGAGCGATCAGAAGATTGAATCTGTCCTCATTTACCCTGCCAAGAAGTCCCTCCAGATAGGATTCCTCCATGTGCTGGCTAACAAATTTCTTATAATAGGGACGTTCTATTTCCAATCCGTAAATATCTATATTGTAGGCCGGCAGTGTTACCCTTTCATTTACTAAAGTTACTGTTCCCGCCCCTTTAACCTTCTCCATATAATCCTGATACATGGTTCCAAAAATCTCAGGAAACAGTCTGGTTTTATGTTCATGATTGCCATTACCATAATAAACAGGATACTTTTTTGCAAGCCTGCAAACAAATTCTGCACTTGGCATATTGTCTTCATTTCTGGCAGATGTGTACATGTCTCCGGCAATCAATATAACATCAGGATTTTCTTTCTCAATTGCCTTCAGAAGTTTTTCGTTATTCTTTCCAAAAGACTTGTTATGAAGATCCGACAATAAAATGAATTTACCGTCTTTTTGCAATTTGTCAGAAGCACAAGTATATTCTCTAACCACAAACCGATTGCAGTCAATGACCATTACCAGAATAAAAAATACGGCAATTACTGCTATTATTCCCAAAAATATTATCACGTTTCTTTTCCTTTTTTTCCTTTATATTTTCTTGTTTATTTCACAGTCTGACCGGCATTCCGTCAATATTGATCTGCAAAAAGCCCTTTAAGTGCCACAGGCGTATGACTCCAACAGAAAATATTGACGGAATGCCTGAGTATCCTATAAATGCAACGCTAAATCAGAACACTACAATTTTAACATATAACATTAAAAACTACAAAAGAGTTTCCATACTTTTCTGACATAATCTTTATAATGGGCTTTTTCGATGGTTACATCCGACAAAATGGAAACACTGCCGATTCTCTGACCGTCCAGGGTATAGACAGCTTCCCCTATGGCATCGCCGCGTTTTACAGGGGCTTCAATTTCCGGTGGAAGGCTGATAGTCTTTTCAATTGTGCTTAAATTTTTCCCCTCAATATCAAGGTATTTAAAGGGTCCCTGATAGATTAAGGCAGCCTCATCCTCCACACCGCCTTTTACGGAAATGGTGGGAAGCTTATCTTCATTAGCATCTTCATAAAGTGCACTGACGCTGTAGCCATAGTTTAAAAGTGTCATGGCATCCTGAAATCTCACTTTATTGTTGGGTGAGCCCATAACAACTGCGATCAGATCGATATTGTCTTTACTGGCAGTCGCTGAGAGACAATATAAGGCTTTACTGGTAGAGCCTGTTTTTAATCCGGTAGTATATTCATACATTTTCAATAATTTGTTCGTACTTGATAAGGTAAAGGTGGAGGTTCCCTGATTTGTCACGTGGGTGATATCCTCCATCCAGATTTTCGTATAATTAAAGACCTCCGGGTATTTTGTAATCAGTTCTCTTGACATGATTGCCACATCTTTTGCCGTTGTGTAATGATTATCCGAATCCGTAAGTCCGCAGCAGTCCTCAAAATGAGTATCGTTCATTCCAAGCTCCGCTGCTTTATCGTTCATCATCTTCACAAATTCTTCTTCGCTGCCGGCAATAAACTCCGCTGCCGCCACACTGGCATCATTTCCCGAAGCTACCGCAATACATTTAATGATTGTATCTAAGGTCTGTACCTCTCCTTCCTCCAAAAACACCTGAGATCCACCCATAGATTTTGCATAGGCGCTTGTCACAACTTCACTGTTCAGCGTAATGCGTCCCGTATTTAAATGTTCAAAAATCAGTAAAAGAGTCATGATCTTGGTGATGCTTGCAGGGCTCCTCCGCTCCGTGGCATTTTCTTCACAGATTATCTTCCCTGTGGAAGCTTCCATTAAAATATAGGAGGGAGCCTCCACCTGCGGTGCGGCTTCCACTGTTATAACATTAGTAAGCAAAACAGTGATACTTATCACATAGCATAGAATTACTTTAAAGAATTTATTCACGCTGCACTCTCCACATATGTATTCTATTACCATGGATATGCTTTTTTCAGATACATAATGCAAGTAATCGAGTAGGAGGGAGTGATTAACTCCCGTCCTCTCACACCACCGTGCATACC
>JBJEMT010000096.1:0-4261 GCA_051879815.1 Suilimivivens sp.
AAACAACTTCAGGACAATCTTCATTCCACCTACCAGTTTTTCCGGTGTTTCCATGATCGTTCTGTAATCTGCCGTAATATAAGGCTCACATTCCGCACAGTTTGCAATAATGTAGTCAATCTTGTCCGGTTCCTTCGGTGATAATTTTACTCTTGTCGGGAAACCGGCTCCACCCATACCTACGACACCGGCATTGCCGATCGTATTCAAGATCTCTTCTTTACTCATCTCATCCAGAGGTTTTACTTCTGGATACTCTACTTCCGTATATTCTCCATCATTTTCAATCACGATACTGTTCACAGTACCTCCCGTTGGATTCATATGCGGAGCAATCGCTTTCACTGTACCGGATACCGAAGCATAAATAGGTGCGGAGACAAATCCTCCGGCTTCCGCGATCATCTGGCCTTTCAGGACATGGTCCCCAACGGCTACTACCGGATTCGCCGGAGCACCGATATGCTGAGAAACCGGATATACCAGATCGCCCTTAGGTTTTAAGTCGACAATCGCCTTATCTTTCGCCAGGCTCTTGCCGTCATCCGGGTGTACGCCACCCTTAAATGTTAACAATGCCATCCTTTTTTCCTTCCTTCCTTTTTTCTCTTTATATACTATACAAGAAAATTCTCCGTTTATCCAGTGGATACCGTTAATTCCTTTGTATATTTCCGCAAACATTTTGTTGATTTTTTAACATAGAAAAGATAGAGGCACATTGCCTCTATCTTCTAAGATAATCTATATTTCTCTTTTGCTTTCTGATCATTATTCAGCAGCACTTTCATTCACGCTTTCTGTTTCAGTTTTTTCTTCAGCAGCAGGCTCCAGAGCCTTCATACTTAAACTAATCTTCTTTTCTGCTTCATTCAAATCTACAACCTTAGCTGTGATTTCCTGACCTACAGATAACACATCTGACGGTTTATCCACGTGAGCTCTTGAAATCTGAGAAACATGCAAAAGTGCATCCACCCCAGGTGCAAGTTCTACGAATGCTCCAAAGTCTGTCATTCTTGCAACTTTTCCTGTGATCACAGTTCCAACTGCATAATTCTCAGCAGCATTAGCCCATGGATTAGTCTCTGGGAATTTCAGGCTCAGTGCAATCTTGGTGTCATGAATGTCTTTGATCATAACTTCTATTTTTTCACCAACCTGGAATACCTTCTTAGGATTCTCCACACGTCCCCAGGACATCTCTGAAATATGAAGGAGTCCGTCAACTCCACCCAGATCAATAAACGCACCAAAATCTGTTACGTTCTTAACAGTTCCTTCCATTCTGTCGCCAACCTGGATCTTCTCAAACAATTCTTTCTGCTTTTCAGCACGCTCAGCAACCAGAAGCTGTCTTCTATCACCAATCACGCGGTTCCTTCTTGGATTGAACTCGCTGATTACAAATTCAATTTCCTGATCCTGATATTTGCTCAGGTCTTTCTCATAAGTATCGGATACAAGGCTTGCAGGGATAAATACTCTTGCTTCATCGATAACTACACTTAATCCTCCGCCAAGGATCTGAGCAACAGGAGCCTTTAATACCTCATGATTTTCAAAAGCTTCTTTTAATCTTTCGTTGCCCTTCTCGGCTGCCAGTCTCTTATATGTCAGCAGCACCTGACCTTCACCGTCATTCACTTTCAATACCTTTGCAGACATCTTGTCACCAACAGCTACCATTGTAGTGAGATCAGCATTTGCCTCATTGGTATACTCGCTTCTTGTAATGATACCGTCTGCTTTGTAGCCTATATTCAAGATGATTTCATCCGGTTTTACATCGATGACTGTACCATCTACAACCTCTCCATTTCTTATTGTCTTAAAAGACTCTTCCAACATTTGTTCAAAAGTTAATTCTGACATAATTTTGAACCTCCTCAATTATATTATTGGGCGTGGATGCCCCTGCTGTAATACCTACTGTTTCCACGGACCTTAATTGATTCATATCCAAATCGTCAAGTGTCTGTATATAGTACGTATTCAAACATTCATCTTTACAGATTTCAAATAACTTCTGAGTATTTGAACTACGCTTATCACCTATCACAACCATAGCATCTACTCTCTTTGCAATCTGACGGGCTTCTTCCTGTCGTTCCTTCGTCGCATTGCAAATCGTATTTAAAACAATTATATCATACCCCTTTTTTGAGATAATTTCAACTAAATCTTTGAATTTATTGTAGTTAAATGTCGTTTGGGACACAATGCATATTTTTTGCCCTGGGTCTCCCAGCGTGAAGCTTTCAGCATCTTCTACCGTCTGGATCACAGTTACGTCATTTCCTGCCCATCCACGGATTCCTTCCACTTCCGGATGTGCACTGTTTCCGATGATAATGATATGGGATCCTTTCGCACTTTCTTCAGCCACAATTCTGTGAATTTTCTTCACAAAAGGGCAGGTCGCATCCACACAAGTAAGCCCTTTTTCTTCGATTTTCTCACAGACTGCCCTGGAAACACCATGAGACCGGATCACAACAATCCCTTCTTCCATAGATTCCAGCTCCTGATCCTTTTCAATCACCGCTACTCCATGCTTCCGTAAATCCTTAATAACTTCTTCATTGTGGATGATCGGTCCATACGTATAGATTTTTTCATTCTGATGCTTTTCTGCCTGCTCATAGACTGTATCCACTGCTCTTTTTACTCCGAAACAAAATCCGGCAGTCTTTGCCAGTTCAACTTTCATATCCGATACGGTCATCCTTTCTTTACTTACTTGCAAAGTTTTACAATTGTATCTACTACTTCGTCGACGGTCATATCAGAACTATCAACCAAAACTGCATCTTCAGCCTGCTTAAGAGGCGCAATTTCCCTTGTCATATCCCGGTGATCCCTCTCCTGAATATCCCTCTTGATCTCCTCAAGGTCACAGACTGCCCCCTTCTCCTTAAGTTCCTGATATCGCCGCTTTGCCCTGGTTTCCACACTTGCCGTTAAATATACCTTAACATCTGCATCTGGCAGGACACAGGTTCCGATATCTCTTCCGTCCATAATTACATCCTGCGTGCGGGCAAGATTCTGCTGTAATTCCAGAAGCTTCGCTCTCACTTCAGGAATTGCCGAAGTAACAGAAGCCATATTCCCCACTTCCTCATCCCGTAACCGGGAAGTAATATTCTTTCCATTCAGATACACCTGCTGAACACCATCTTCATACTGAATCGTCACCTGTGCATCCTGACAGGCAGCAATGACTCTTTCTGTTTCCTGCACTTTTATTCCCTGATTCAGAAAATGAATTGCCAGTCCCCGGTATAAAGCCCCGGTATCAACATAAATATATCCTTTCTCCTTTGCTACCAGTTTCGCAATCGTACTTTTCCCGGCTCCTGCCGGACCATCAATCGCCACATTATATCCCATAATATTTGTCTCCTTTTTACTTTCGTTTTTTCTCTTTAATACTTACTTTCTCAATCCCTTTTTTCACTCCAGCACACTTTCCGGACAGAAAACTCATAAACTCCTCAATCTCTGCATTCTGAAGTCCTTTCTTTGTAAAGCCGAAAAATCTCTGCCCTCCCGTTTCCACATTTACGATCAGTGCTACGACTTCTTCACTCTCTATGATTCTCTCTACATTTTTATAATAAAGCGTCTGAGAATTCCCATGAACCATACTTGTCCAGGAATCTTCATAGAAATCCACCCTTACAGACGCTGGTTCTTTCCACTTCTCCAGACGTTTTTCATAGATAGTCTCTCCGTCTCCCGTTGCCGCCAGGAACTCAAGTTTCCTCCCCACAGTCTTTCCAAAGAATTCCGCAACAACAAATGCCAATGCCCAGATTACCAGAAATTTCAACGCAAAAAGTAAAATTTCTCCGGCACCTCTCTTCAGAATATCTGTATTCATGAGCATGATCGTAAGAACAAATAAACCTCCGGTTGCAACTACAATCCGATAAGTTTTCGAAATCTTTATCAGTCCATGAACTTTCATAAAATCCGTCAGGACTTCCTGCGTCTCAACGTATTTAAATTGATATTTTCCTTTCATACCATTCTCCTTCACTTTATCTTATATTACTTCCAGCCACATGAGCAGTGGACCAGGCAATCTGTAAATTAAATCCACCGGTCAGCGCATCCAGATCCATGACTTCCCCCGCAAAAAAGACACCTTTAACCAATTTGGATTCCATTGTTCCAGGATTAACCTCCTTCGTCTTTACACCGCCTTTTGTAATGATTGCCTCATTATAATCCCGAAGTCCGGTTAAGGTCA
>JBJEMT010000097.1:0-17697 GCA_051879815.1 Suilimivivens sp.
GATCTCCTCCAGCCCTGATATTGTGAAAAAGCTGACAAGCTACCATGCGATTATTCTGGCAGAAAATAATGTTGGCCGGGAGAACCTTTACCGGCTGGTATCGGAGTCACATATAACCTATTTTAGAAAACAGCCAAGAGTACCAAAGAGTCTTCTGATGAAATACAGGGAAGGACTGATCCTTGGAAGTGCCTGCGAGGCCGGAGAGCTGTACCGGGCACTACTGGATGGCAGGCCGGATGCGGAGATTGCAAGAATCGTGAACTTTTACGACTATCTGGAAATCCAGCCTCTTGGAAATAATAAATTCATGATCGAATCCGATAAGGTACCTTCGGTTAACAGTATGGAAGATATCATGAATCTTAACCGCAGGATTGTGGAACTGGGAGAAGAATTCAACAAGCCCGTGGTGGCTACCTGCGATGTGCACTTTCTGGATCCGGAGGATGAGGTATACCGGAGGATCATCATGGCAGGCAAGGGCTTTGATGATGCGGATCAGCAGGCTCCTTTATATCTGAGGACTACGGAAGAGATGCTGAAGGAGTTCGAATATCTCGGCAGCGATAAGGCAGAAGAGGTCGTGATCACCAATACCAATAAAATAGCGGACAGGATTGATGTGATGGCACCGGTAAGACCGGATAAGTGTCCGCCTGTCATTCCGGACAGTGACAAAACACTGACGGAAATCTGTTATAACAGGGCTCATGAGCTGTATGGGGAAGAACTTCCCCAAATCGTAGAGGACAGACTGGAAAAAGAATTGCATTCCATTATCAGCAATGGATTTGCGGTTATGTATATTATTGCACAGAAATTAGTGTGGAAGTCGGTGGAAGACGGGTATCTGGTAGGTTCCCGTGGTTCTGTCGGATCTTCCCTTGTGGCTTTCATGGCGGGAATCACGGAGGTTAACTCCTTAAGTGCCCACTATCGCTGTCCTAACTGCCATTATTATGATTTTGATTCACCTGAAGTCAAAGCCTATGCCGGAAACTCCGGCTGTGACATGCCTGATAAAGACTGTCCTGTATGCGGCAAGCCTCTTGTGAAGGACGGATTTGATATTCCCTTTGAAACTTTCCTGGGATTCAAGGGAGATAAGGAGCCTGATATTGATCTGAATTTCTCAGGAGAATACCAGAGTAAGGCGCATAAATATACAGAGGTTATTTTCGGCGCAGGGCAGACCTATCGTGCCGGAACCATAGGTACGCTGGCCGATAAGACGGCTTTCGGCTACGTGAAGAACTATTACGAGGAGCGCGGCAAAAGAAAGAGAAACTGCGAAATCAACCGTATCGTACTTGGCTGTACGGGCGTTCGAAGAAGTACAGGACAGCATCCCGGTGGTATTATTGTACTCCCCATGGGAGAGGACATCAATTCTTTTACTCCGGTGCAGCATCCTGCCAATGATATGACTACGGATATTATAACCACACACTTTGATTATCACTCTATTGACCATAACCTGTTGAAGCTTGATATTCTGGGACACGATGATCCCACCATGATCCGTATGCTGCAGGATTTGACCGGCATTGATCCGACCAAGATTCCTCTGGATGATAAAGGTGTTATGTCGCTGTTTCAAAATACATCTGCCCTTGGCATTACTCCGGATCAGATTGACGGCTGTCCTCTTGGGTCTCTCGGGGTTCCTGAATTCGGTACGGATTTCGTCATACAGATGCTGTTGGATACCAAGCCTCAGTGCTTTACGGACCTGATCAGAATTGCGGGGCTGGGACATGGTACGGATGTGTGGCTTGGAAATGCCCAGACCCTGATAGCGGAAGGAAAAGCAACCATTTCCGGCTGTATCTGCTGTCGAGATGACATTATGATCTATCTGATCAATAAAGGTGTGGACAGTGCGCTGTCCTTTACCATTATGGAAAGCGTCCGTAAAGGAAAAGGGCTAAAGCCGGAATGGGAAGAGGCCATGAAGGAAAAGGACGTGCCTGACTGGTATATCTGGTCCTGTAAAAAGATCAAGTACATGTTCCCTAAGGCCCATGCAGCGGCCTATGTGATGATGGCATGGCGTATTGCCTATTGTAAGATCAATTATCCCCTGGCTTACTATGCAGCTTTCTTCTCTATCCGTGCGAAAGCTTTTTCCTATGAGCTGATGTGTCAGGGACAGCAGCACCTGGAAAATGTAATGGCGGACTATAAGAGGAGAGGTGACAGTCTGTCCCAAAAGGAGCAGGCATCCTACAGAGATATGAAGATTGTGCAGGAAATGTATGCCAGAGGCTTTGACTTTGTGCCTATTGACATTTTCAAGGCTCAGTCCAGGAATTTCCAGATTGTGGGAGATAAGCTGATGCCCTCGTTAAACAGCATTGACGGTCTTGGTGAAACAGCAGCGGATGCTATTGTGGAGGCAGCCAAGGACGGTCCTTTCCTGTCAAAGGATGATTTCAGGCAGAGAACCAAGGTTTCCAAGACAATCATTGACCTAATGGACAGCCTGAATTTGCTTGGCAAGCTGCCTGAGTCAAACCAGATCAGTTTGTTTGACTTTGTTTAAAAAATACTTGATAAAATTTTATCAGTATGATACAATTCAAAACACATCAAGCTCCAAGAGGGAGTAATCGGCATAGAAATATGTAGTACTATCGACATAATGGTGTCAATGCACAGCAAAGGGAAGAAACGCGGCAGGATACCCGGTATTACTGTAAACGATGAGACTCATGGACAGCAGCAGCTGTCTATGAGTCTTTTTTATTCAATAAGATGACGCGCTTTGCGAGTCGGCATTGGGGGAATACGGTCGGTATGTCAGAAAGTACTGCATGCATACGAAAGGAAAAAGATTATGGGAATCGTAGAATTGTTTGTACTGGCAGTGGGGTTGTCCATGGATGCTTTTGCGGTATCCATCTGTAAGGGATTATCCCTTGGCAAAATTGAAAAAAGGCATATGTGTATTGCAGGAGCCTGGTTTGGAGGCTTTCAGGCGCTGATGCCGCTGATCGGTTATTTTCTTGGAAGCCTTTTTGCAGAGATGATCACCAGATATGCACACTGGATTGCATTTGCCCTGTTATTATTCCTTGGCGGAAAGATGGTGAAAGAAGCATTTGACAAAGAGGAGGAGATGGATAATTCCATGACGGCCGGATCCATGTTTCTGCTTGCCGTGGCTACCAGTATTGATGCACTGGCAGTAGGCGTTACCTTTGCATTTCTTAAGGTTGCCATTATTCCGGCGGTTTCCTTTATCGGAATCATCACTTTTGTTTTCTCGGCAGCAGGTGTCAGGATTGGCAGTATATTTGGCATGAAATATAAGGCAAAGGCCGAAATCTGCGGCGGTGTGATCTTAATATTGATCGGGATTAAGATTCTGTTAAATGGGCTTGGCATCCTGTGAACCGGATATGATGGTAATACTTTAAGGGTTGATGAGGTTCAAGAAAATGCTGATTTGTGCTTGTGATACAAAAGTGCTATAATTGTTTCAGATTTGAAACTAAATATGAATCACATGAAAGGAATTATAAAATGGGAGACTATGTTTTGAGCTGTTGTTCGACAGCTGATTTATCGAAAGAATGGTTTGAGCGGAGAAATATTCAGTATATATGCTTTCACTTTGAACTGGGTGGTAAGGAATATCTTGATGATCTTGGAGAGTCCGTACCACCGGAGGAACTGTATCGGAGAATGGTTGCAGGGGAAGATACCAAAACCTCACAGATCAGTGTTGGAGAGTATGAAGCCTTTTTTGAAAAGAATTTAAAGGAAGGAAAGGATATTTTACACCTGACACTTTCTTCAGGAATCTCAGGAACCTTCAATTCAGCCTGTGTGGCAAGAGATGAGCTTATGGAACGTTATCCTGACAGAAAAATCTACGTGGTGGATTCCCTGGCAGCTTCCAGCGGATATGGACTTCTTATGGAAACGCTTGCGGATTTGCGTGATTCAGGCATGGGAGTTGAGGAATTGTATCAGTGGGTGGAAGAAAATAAACTGAAGCTTCATCACTGGTTCTTTTCCACGGATCTTACTTTTTACATTAAAGGCGGACGTATTTCCAAAACGGCAGGCTTTATCGGTTCCGTTATGAACATCTGTCCTCTTCTTAACGTAGATTACGAAGGTAAACTGATTCCGAGAGAAAAAGTTCGTACCAGGAAAAAAGTCATTGACAGGATTGTAGAACAGATGGAGCAAAATGCCCGGAACGGACTTGATTATTCCGGCAAGTGCTTCCTGTGCCATTCTGATTGTATAGAGGATGCGAAAGCAGTAGCCTCCCTTGTGGAGGAAAAGTTCCCTAAGCTGAACGGCAAGGTAGAGATATTCCCTATCGGCGCAACGATTGGCAGCCATACAGGTCCCGGAACCATAGCATTGTTCTTCTGGGGAGGAAAGAGGGAGAATTGACAGTAAGCCCATGACAGTTCAAGCGAAAAAACTGGATTAAAAAAATACCTATCCGATAACACGGAAACAGGTATTTTTCCAGGGTTGGGCTGTATAAAACAGTTAGCAGCTCGTAGGGGAATCGAACCCCTGATTCCGCCGTGAGAGGGCGGCGTCTTAACCGCTTGACCAACGAGCCACACGATTACAAAACTTATCGTACTTGGTTATTTTATTATAAGTTACAGAAGAATGCAAGCAAAATTTTTAAATTTCATAAACTTTTTGAAAAATGGTTACATTTTGCTTTTGAAAACTATATCAGATCGTACAGAGCATGGGCAAGTCCGTCATGATCGTTATCAAAGGCAGTGATAGTGGTAGCAGCCATTTTGATATCATCGCTTCCGTTGACCATAGCGATTCCCATACCGGCTTCCTCAATCATGGAAATATCATTTCCGGCATCTCCGGCAGCTACGGAAAGAGCCGGATTAATGCCTAAGATTTCGCAAAGCTTCTTTACAGCTGCGCCTTTTCCGGAAACGGAAGGAAAAACCTCCAGATAATAGGGATTGGAGTACAGGAGAGTGATTCCTTCTTTTTCAGCCCAGGGCAGGAGCGACTTGCGGAAAGCCTCAGACTTTTCCAAATCATGAAGCTCGATGATAAGGCACTTGCAGGAACCGCTTTCCTTCACTTCTTTTATATCCTCACTGATGATTACAGGTGTCTTGATCACACGTTGATAATAATGAAGCTCTTCATCATCATCGGGAGAAACGATATTGGTATCGGTATAGGTGTGGAAATGAAGTCCCTGTTCTTCGGCAGCTTCCTTCACATAAAGGATCTGGTCATAGGTCAGAGTTACCTGATAGATGGTCTTTCCTGTTTCACAGTCCACAATCTGTCCGCCGTTGTAGCCAATCAGGTACATGCCGGGATAATTCAGGTGCAGGTATTCTTTTACACTTTTGACACTGCTGATATCTCTCCCTGAACAGAGAACCAGCTTATGTCCGGCTTTCGCCCACCTGTCAAGGACCTCTCTGGTATAGTCGCTGATCTGTTTGTCAGAGTCAAGCAGTGTTCCGTCAAGATCGGTAAATAGGATCTTGGTCTTTTTATATGCGTTTGGATGTTCTTTCATGTCTTTATGTTTTTTCTTCAGATTGGTCAGTATTTCCTCAGGAATAAAAAGCTTGCCATAGCCCACAGCAAGGTCTAGGCCAGGCTTGGCATTGCCGTGAAAATCGCTTCCTCCGCTGATACAGAGGTCGTACTTTGCGGCGAGGGCGCGGATCTGTCTCTCCTCGGAAGCAGAGTAGGTGCTGTATATGGCTTCGATGCCCACAAGCCCCATGCTTTTCAGCGTAGCGGTCAGTTTATCCAGCCTTGCATCGCTCATATGATACAAGATTGGATGGGCTAAAACAGGGATGCCTCCTGCCTTTAAAATAATCTCAACGGCACGCATGGGAGTGATCTTTTTCCGGGGAACAAAGCAGGGACAGTTATCTCCGATATAGCGGTCAAAGGCTTCTTTCAGGCTCTTCGTATAACCGTGGTTTAAAAGATATTTGGCATAATGGGAACGGGTGATCACACTGTCAGGGAATTCCGCCGTCAGTTCCTCATAAGTCACAGGCATGCCGTGTTCTGTCAGCCGCCTGCACATCTCTTTATTGCGGATGATGCGTCCGTTCACAAAGTTCGTCAGCCTTCTTTTGAAAAAGTCACTTTTATAGTCAATATAAAGTCCCACGATGTGAATATCTTTCCCCTCATATTCGGAGGAAAATTCAATACCGGGGATCACTTCAATGGGTTTGCCCTCTGCAGCCTTCAGGGCCTCATCAATACCGTCTGTGGTATCGTGGTCAGTAAGGGCAAAGGCAGTCAGCCCTTTTTCCAGGGCATAATCAACAAGTTCGGACGGCGTGTAGCTGCCGTCCGATTTGGTGGAATGTACATGTAAATCTACAATATTCATAATCAGTCTTCGTCTTCTTCATTTTCCTGTTTGGTATAAACAGTACGTTTCCTTGCCATTTCGTCGCTTGCAAGATATTCGTCGTAGGTGGTGATCTTGTCAATCAGAGTACCGTCAGGAAGGATTTCCATGATACGGTTTGCGGTGGTCTGTACAAACTGGTGGTCATGACAGGAAAACAGTGCCACGCCCGGGAACTTAATCAGTCCGTTGTTCAGGGCAGTGATGGATTCCATGTCAAGGTGGTTGGTAGGCTCATCCAAAATCAGGCAGTTTGCACCGCTGATCATCATCTTGGAGAGGAGACATCTCACCTTTTCACCACCGGAGAGAACCTTCACCTTCTTGACACCATCCTCACCGGCAAACAGCATACGTCCCAGGAAACCACGCACATAGGTCACATCCTTGACGGGAGAGTAACCGGTCAGCCAGTCTACGATGGTATAGTCATTATCAAACTCTGCGGTATTATCCTTGGGGAAGTAAGCCTGTGAAGTGGTAACGCCCCATTTATAGGTACCTTCATCCGGCTCCATTTCACCCATCAGAATCTTAAAAAGGGTGGTTTTTGCCAGTTCATTTCCGCCTACAAAAGCAACCTTGTCATCATGACCAAGGATAAAGGTAATGTTGTCAAGTATTTTCTCTCCGTTGATGGTCTTGGAAATGCCTTCTACAGAAAGCACTTCATTGCCGATCTCACGGTCGGGGCGGAAATCAATATAGGGGTATTTACGGCTGGATGGCTTAATTTCATCCAACTCAATTTTTTCAAGAGCACGCTTCCTGGAGGTTGCCTGCTTGGACTTGGAAGCGTTGGCGGAGAAACGGGAAATAAATTCCTGTAATTCCTTGATCTTTTCTTCTTTTTTCTTGTTGGCTTCCTTCATCTGCTTGATCAAAAGCTGGCTGGATTCATACCAGAAGTCATAGTTTCCGGCATAGAGCTGAATCTTGCCATAGTCGATATCGGCAGTGTGGGTACATACCTTATTTAAAAAATAACGGTCATGGGATACTACAATGACTGTATTTTCAAAGTTGATCAGAAATTCCTCAAGCCATGCAATGGCGTCCAGGTCAAGGTGGTTGGTAGGCTCGTCAAGCAGCAGAATATCAGGGTTTCCGAAAAGCGCTTTGGCAAGCAGAACCTTTACCTTTTCATTACCGTTCAGGTCCTTCATGGTTGCATAGTGGTATTCGGTATCGATTCCGAGACCGTTCAGCAGCATGGCAGCGTTTGACTCGGCTTCCCAGCCGTCCATTTCCGCAAATTCCGCTTCCAGTTCACTGGCACGAATGCCGTCCTCATCGCTGAAATCCTCTTTGGCGTAGATGGCATCCTTTTCCTTCATAATCTGGTAAAGCCGCTCGTTACCCATGATAACCACATCCATAACAGGATATTCATCATATTTGAAATGATCCTGCTCAAGGACGGATAAACGCTGACCGGGAGTCATGGTGATATCTCCGTTTGTGGTTTCCAGCTGACCGGAAAGAATCTTTAAGAAAGTAGATTTACCGGCGCCGTTGGCACCGATCAGGCCATAGCAGTTGCCTTCGGTGAATTTGATATTGACATCTTCAAAGAGTGCTTTTTTTCCCACTCTGTAGGTTACATTGTTTGCACTGATCATGTTCGTGGCTCCTCATCTTAAAAAATAATTGTCAATTAGATATCATAACAATTACCTATTTTATAGTGCGCAGAATGATTTTGCAAGCAAATTGCGTAAAAAGATAGTAAAACCGGAATGTGGGGATAGATTTTGAAAGATTTCAATGCTACAATAAGGACAATGACGATTTCTTTTTATAAAATCGAATAAAAAAGTGAGAGGATACATAATGAAACTGAATTACAGAAGAACATTTTTGATTGGACTGGCATTTCTTTCCATTTCTGCTTTCTGGCAGATGTATGACAACATTATCCCGCTGATTTTGCAGAATACCTTTGGAATCGGAGAGACCGTTACCGGAGCGATTATGGCAGCAGATAATGTACTGGCATTGTTTCTTCTTCCCATATTCGGTGCACTGTCCGACAAGGCAGATACCAGATTCGGAAAAAGAATTCCCTTTATTGCGGTGGGAACACTGCTTGCAGTGATCTTTCTGATGATTCTGCCGTCGGCAGACAGAAGTGAGAATCTTGTGCTTTTTATAATTGCCCTGTTTGCCCTGCTGATCTCTATGGGCTTATACAGATCTCCTGCAGTAGCGCTGATGCCTGATTTAACGCCCAATAAGCTGCGAAGCAAGGGGAATGCGGTAATTAATCTGCTGGGTGCGGTAGGTTGCGTGTACACCCTGATCATGATCAAGCTTCTGGTGGGAAAGGGAGAGAGACCGGATTACCTGCCTTTGTTTGTCAGTGTAGCGGCGTTGATGGTGATTGCCGTTGGCATTCTTTTGATCACCATTCAGGAAAAGAAGGTAAAGGCAAAGGTAGAGGCAGAAGTAAAGGCGTATGAGGAAAGCGCCGGAGTAGTAGTAGAAACAGAAGATACTGCCCAGAAAGAGCAGGAAGGTCAGAAGGCAGCCATGCCAAAAGAAGTAAAGTGCAGCATGATATTTCTGCTTGCATCCATTTTTCTCTGGTTTACCGCATACAATGCGGTCGCGACTGCTTTTTCACGCTATACCAAAGTGGTGTGGAAGCTGGAAGGCGGCGGATTTGCAGACTGCATTATGGTGGCAACGGTAGCAGCCATTTTAAGCTATATTCCCATTGGAAATATTGCAAGTAAAGTGGGACGTAAAAAGACCATCATGGGCGGCATCGTTTTGATGAGTATCTGTTATTTGGCGGCTGTTTTTGCAGGAGCTTATCATCCTGTCATCAATATCGCCTTTGCGGTAATCGGTATCGGCTGGGCGGCCATCAATGTGAATTCCTATCCCATGATCGTGGAAATGAGCAAGGGGTGCGAAATTGGGAAATTTACCGGTACTTATTATACCTTTTCCATGACAGCCCAGATCATTACGCCTGTACTGTCAGGCTTTTTGCTGGAAAATGTCTCCTACAGAACTCTGTTTCCTTATGCGTTTGTCTTTTCCACACTGGCATTCTTTACCATGACCCAGGTGCATCACGGTGATGCAAGACCGGATAAAAAGAAAAGTGTACTTGAAAATTTTGATGTGGACGACTAATATAGAATTTAAATTTTAAGCATATGAGGGGTTAAAATAAAATACGAAGGTGAATAAAAATGACAGCAGTGTATGTAATCTTAGTTGCAGTAGTGATACTTATTGTTCTTTATTTTCTGGCAATCAAGCCAAGGCTTTCCCGTCAGAAGCAGTGGGCGCCTTTTAAGGATGTTTATTATGCCCACAGAGGACTTCATGATAACGAATCGGAAGCTCCCGAGAACTCTTTGCCCGCTTTCAGGAAGGCTGTAAAGGCCGGCTATGGGATCGAGCTTGATGTGCAGCTTACCAAAGACAGAGTGCCGGTGGTATTTCATGATTTCACTCTGGAAAGGGCCTGCGGAAAACCGGGAAAGGTCTATGATTATACTTATGAGGAGCTGCAGCAGTTCTCTCTGTTTAAGAGTGAGGAGAAAATCCCTAAATTTGAGGAAGTGCTGCAGGTAATCGGAGGAAGGGTTCCCCTTATCGTGGAGATCAAGCTGGAATGGATGGATCTTACGGTATGTGCCTATGTTGACCAAATGCTTAAAGATTATAAAGGACTTTATTGTATAGAATCCTTCAATCCTCTGGTACTTACCTGGTACCGCAGATATCACAATGATGTGCTTCGCGGGCAGCTTGCTGATGCTTTTATCAAAGAAGGCGAGTATAAAGGTCTGCTTTACTGGCTTTTGCAGAATCTTCTGCTGAACTGGATGACGAAGCCGGATTTTGTGGCTTACAATCATAAATATGCGGACAACATTTCCAGAAGACTTTGCAGGAAATTCTATAAGAATATGGCGGCAGCATGGACCATTAAAAATCAGCAACAGCTGGATGCGGCAAAAGAGGAATTCGATGTATTTATTTTCGATTCCTTTATTCCAAAGAAGTCGAAGAAAGCCTGATGTATCTTTTGACAGAAAAATGGTATTGCATTGGTAAAAATTATGTAAAAAAACTTTTAAAATTAAAAAAAATGCATTATTTTTCACAAAAAAGATGCATTTTTAAATAAAATATGATATAATTCCCTTAGCAACATGTTTAATGCAGGATAAGAGTACGAGTGGGTACAATTTTATATACCATGAACAAAGTGTTCATGGTATATTCAATTACCGTAAAATGTAAATGCTTACATAGTGTATGCACTTCGGAAATATCCTGTAAATATTGTTAAAAAGGGAGAGACACTATGGCAAAATGGGTTTATTCTTTTGAAGAAGGCAATGCAGATATGCGTAACCTTCTTGGAGGAAAAGGTGCGAATCTTGCAGAAATGACTAATCTTGGACTGCCGATTCCCCAGGGGTTTACAGTTACCACGGAAGCATGTACTGATTATTATGCAAGTGGCAGACAGATTTCAGATGAGATCAAAGAACAGATTTTTACAGCACTTTCAGCTTTGGAAGAGAAACAGGGCAAGAAATTCGGTGATACGGAAAATCCTCTTCTTGTTTCGGTTCGTTCCGGTGCAAGAGCATCCATGCCGGGTATGATGGACACAATCTTAAACTTAGGATTAACAGATGTTGCGGTTGAAGGTTTTGCAGCCAAGACCGGCAATCCCAGATTCGCTTATGATTCTTATCGTCGTTTTATTCAGATGTTTTCCGATGTGGTTATGGAGATCCCCAAGTCTTTCTTTGAAAGAATACTGGATGATATCAAAGAGAGCAAAGGTGTTAAGTTCGATACGGAATTAACAGCAGATGACCTGAAAGAAGTCATTGTTCGTTTTAAAGCAGTTTATAAGGATAAAATGGGAGAAGATTTCCCCCAGGACCCCAAGGTACAGCTGATGGAAGCAGTGAAGGCGGTATTCCGTTCCTGGGATAATGAAAGAGCTATTGTATACAGACGTATGAATGATATTCCCGGTGACTGGGGAACGGCAGTCAATGTACAGGCTATGGTATTCGGTAACATGGGCAATACTTCCGGTACCGGTGTAGCCTTTACCCGTAATCCTTCTACCGGTGAGAAGGGAATCTATGGAGAATATCTGATCAATGCACAGGGTGAAGATGTTGTTGCAGGTATCAGAACACCTCAGCCTATTACAAGGCTGGAACAGGATCTGCCTGAATGTTATAAGCAGTTTATTGCAATTGCAAATAAACTGGAAGACCATTATCGTGATATGCAGGATATGGAGTTTACCATTGAAAACGGCAAGCTTTTCTTCTTACAGACAAGAAACGGAAAGAGAACTGCTCCGGCAGCACTGCAGATTGCCTGTGACCTTGTAGATGAAGGAAAGATCACTCCTGAGGAAGCAGTACTTCGTATTGAGGCGAAGTCCCTGGATCAGCTGCTTCATCCTACCTTTGATGCAGAAGCATTAAAAGCCGGCGTGGTAATCGGGCAGGCGCTTCCCGCTTCTCCCGGTGCGGCAGCAGGTAAAGTTTATTTTACTGCAGAAGATGCAAAGGCTGCCCATGAAAAAGGAGAAAGAGTTGTTCTGGTTCGTCTGGAGACATCACCTGAGGATATCGAAGGTATGCATGCATCAGAAGGTATTCTTACCGTAAGAGGCGGTATGACAAGTCATGCAGCAGTTGTTGCACGTGGTATGGGAACCTGCTGTGTATCCGGCTGTGGTGATATTTCCATCAATGAAGAGGATAAAGTATTTGAACTTGGCGGACACGTTTACCATGAAGGAGATTACATTTCCCTGGACGGTTCTACCGGTAAGATTTATGATGGAGATATTAAGACAAAAGAAGCGGCAATCAGCGGTAACTTTGAGAGAATCATGAACTGGGCCGATTCTTTCCGTAAATTACAGGTCCGCACCAATGCGGATACGCCTGCGGATGCTGCTAATGCGGTAAAGTACGGAGCAGAGGGTATCGGACTTTGCCGAACAGAGCACATGTTCTTTGACGCTGACAGAATTCCCAAGATCCGTCAGATGATCCTTGCAAGAACCCAGCAGGAAAGAGAAAAGGCATTGAATGAGTTGATTCCTTATCAGAAAGGCGACTTTAAAGGACTGTATGAGGCTATGGAGGGCAGACCGGTTACCATCCGTTTCCTGGATCCTCCGTTACATGAATTTGTTCCTACAGAAAAGGATGATATCGACGATCTTGCGGTTAAGATGATGATGACAGCGGAGCAGGTACAGGAAATCTGCGATTCTCTCCATGAATTCAATCCCATGATGGGACACAGAGGCTGCCGTCTTGCCGTTACTTATCCTGAAATCGCAAGAATGCAGACAAGAGCCGTTATGGAAGCAGCCATTGAAGTAAAGGCAGAGAAAGGCTATGATATCGTTCCCGAAATTATGATCCCTCTGGTAGGAGAAAAGAAAGAGCTTAAGTTTGTCAAAGATGTTGTAGTAGAGACAGCAGAGCAGGTGAAGAAAGAAAAGAATTCCGATATTCAGTATCATATCGGAACCATGATCGAAATCCCGAGAGCAGCGCTTCTTGCAGATGAGATTGCAGAGGAAGCAGAGTTCTTCTCCTTCGGTACCAACGACCTGACCCAGATGACCTTTGGCTTCTCCAGAGATGATGCAGGCAAGTTCCTTGGTGATTACTACAAGCATAAGATTTACGAATCAGATCCTTTTGCAAGACTGGATCAGAAGGGTGTAGGACAGCTTGTTCAGATGGCAGCTGAGAAGGGCAGAAAGACAAGACCCGATATCAAGCTTGGTATCTGCGGCGAGCATGGCGGAGATCCTTCTTCCGTTGAGTTCTGCCATAAGGTAGGTCTTACCTATGTATCCTGCTCACCTTACAGAGTTCCTATTGCAAGACTGGCAGCAGCACAGGCAGCGATCAGTAATAAGTAGGCGGATGCTGGTATAAGATTTTTAGTCCCACTATTTACAGAGGTGTAGATAGTGGGATTTTTACGAAGAGAGGGAGCAAAATGGATTTAAAAGAATATTGTGACAGAGTTTCCGGCTGCTGGCTGGGAAAAAATATCGGCGGAACCTTGGGAATGCCCATGGAATGGGAGAGAAAGAAGAACAATGTGACATATTATACGCATGATATCACAGGAGAACCACTCCCCAATGATGATCTTGACATACAGATTCTCTGGCTTCTTGCATTGGAAGAAAAGGGAATTGATGTGGATGCGAAAGTGCTCGGGGAATATTTTAATGAGTACATGATCTTCACCCATGCAGAATACGGGACTGCCAAGACCAATATGCGCGCCGGTCTGCAGCCGCCTGTCAGCGGCAGCTTCAATAATTCCTTCAAGGACAGCTGCGGCTCTTATATCAGAGCGGATATCTGGGCATGTCTGTATCCCGGGTATCCCCATCTTGCAGCGAAGTATGCCTTTGAGGATGCCATCGTGGACCACGGTGACGGAGAAGGAGTTTATGCGGAAGTTTTCGTGGCAGCCATGGAGAGCGCGGCTTTTTATGAGAAAGATGTGCGGGAACTGATCAATATCGGACTCAGCTATATTCCGGAGGATTCTGCGGTAAGTAAAGTGATCAGGGATGCTGTTGCCACCTTTGACAAGGGAATGAGCGTGGAGGAAAGCCGGGAATATATCATGCAGAATTATATCGGTCATCTGGAATGGCATGCCATTGCGGATGAGGATGAAAAAAAGGGATATGCCGAAGGAAAAATGGGTTGGGATGTTCCGTCAAACATCATGATCATTATCTACGGTCTTCTTTACGGCGGGGGAGATTTTGAGAAGGCAATGTGTACGGCAGTCAATTACGGTGAGGATACGGACTGTACCGCCGGAACCATTGCTGCCCTTTACGGCATCATGTACGGAACAGGAATTTTTGATGAAAAATGGGTGAAGCCCATCGGAAAGAAGCTTGTTACCATCAGCATCAATCCTTTTTTGATGTACGGGAAAATTCCAAAGACCGTGGATGAACTGACAGACCGTGTCCTTTCCCTCCATCAGCAGGCCTTTAAAAAATATCAGCTGACCGGATGGAAAGGAGAGAGCTTTTATGCAAAGCCACATTTTAAAAATATCTATGATGAGATGAAGGTGGTGCGCTTTCAGTTTCCCTATCTGAATGTCCGGCTGGATTATCTCGGGGATCCTGTCATAAGAAGCGGTGAGCCAAAGAAGATCAGATTTGTGCTCTCCAATACCTCTAAAGCGGTGACCTCGGACAGAGTCAATGTCTATCTGTATGCGAGAGAGGGCTGTCAGATTGCGCCTCAGCAGGAACAGGCAGTTTTTCTTACCATGGCTCATATGGGAGACGGCATTAAGGAGATTACATACGAGATTACGGTGGAGGGACCGCTGAGGCCGATCTACCGTTTTGTGGCAGAATTTATTTATGAAGACAGCCGGAACAACAAGGCAATGGAAGTGCCCTTTGTGCTGGTATCGGAAAACGGAGTAACTGTGCCGGTGAAATGGGAAAAGACAGGACCGGCGGCAACCCCTAATATGCCCAGGATTTAGAGGGGGGGAGCAGCTTGTCTTTTTAAAACCAGTGATAGGAAAAAAGGATTCTCTATTGAACAGAGAATCCTTTTGACTTTAAATATTCTTCCACTTCAAAGATATCGTCGGTATGAATGATCAGAACCGGCTTGCCGGTATTTCTGTTGAAACAAAGGTAAATATAGTCGACACTGATATTACCGTCCGATAAGCTGATCAGCAGGCGGTTCAGGCTTCCCACTTCATCATTCATTTCCACACCCAGAATATCGTTGGCACGACACAGATAGCCTTTCTTTGAAAGAGCATTCAGTGCTTTGTCCGTATCGGAAACAATCATTCTGACGATACCGTATTCTGCACTGTCATTGGTAACGGAACCAAGAATATTGATATTTTCTTCCTGAAGGATCCCGGTGATAGCCTGAAAAGCGCCTTTCTGATTTTCTGCAAATATTGATACCTGTTTTAACATGATATATCACCTCGTAAATCATTAAGTAAGAATGCTTATTAAGCATTTTTACTTATATTATCATATCTGTGCAGCTTTTTCAAAAAAATCTGTTTTATAGACATTAACTCCTGAAAAAATGGGCATATTGACAACTTGTACACTTGCCCTAAAAAGGCATGTTTGGTATCATAATACTTATAAGGGGTAAAAAGTAATGTGGTAAGGGTAAGTAATATGGGAAAAAAAATAATCTTAATGGTCGATGATGTGAAACTGAATCATGAAGCGGCAAGAGATGTGCTGGCAGACACCTATGAATTGTATGAAGCAATTTCTGCGAAAGAAGCTTTTGAGATACTGGAAACGGTGATGCCGGATTTGATCTTACTGGATATCATCATGCCGGTGATGGACGGCTATGAAATGTTGAAAATTCTGAAAGAAAGTCCGAGATTTAAGCAGATTCCGGTGATTTTCCTGACGGCTGATACCAGGCCGGATTCAGAGGTAGAAGGCTTTAATCTTGGTATTGTGGATTATATCACCAAGCCTTTTGTGCCGATTGTGATGAAAAAGCGGATTGAAACTCAGATTGCACTGGCTGAGTATGAACGCTCTCTGGAAGCAAAGGTAGCAGAGAAAATAGAAGAAATTGAAAGCATGTATGATTTGATCTCTGTCAGCTTTGCCGGACTTGTAGAATCCAGAGACGGTGTGACGGGAGGACATTTGAAAAATACTTCCATTTATTTTTCGGCCTTTATAAATCATCTCCTTACGATACCAAAGTACCGGGATCAGTTTTCTCTCCAAATGGTGAAAAAAGCCTGCAGAAGTGCACCTCTTCATGATGTGGGTAAAATTGCCATAGAGGACGCGGTGCTTCGTAAAGCAGGGTCTTTGAGCAAAGAGGAGTTTGAGGAGATGAAAATGCATTCCGTCATTGGCGGACAGCTTTTCGCATTTATCAAGGAAAGAATCCCGGACAGGGAATTTGGAGAAATTGCAGAACTGATTGCAAAATATCATCATGAAAAGTGGGATGGAAGCGGTTATCCGGAAGGTCTTAAAGGGACAGAAATTCCACTGGTAGCCAGAATCATGAGTATTGTGGATGTATATGATGCGCTGACTTCAGAGAGACCTTACAAAAAGCCTTTTTCTCATGAAAAATCAATGGCGCTTATCGTGGCAAAGAGCGGAATTGATTTTGATCCCGACCTTGTGACCGAGTTTGTCAACATCGGAGCAAAGATCAAAGAGTGCCTGTATACGAAAGAAGAAGTACTGATCAAACAGCAGTTTTTCCAGGTTCAGCGATAAGCGGCAATGGGGATTCAGACCGGCCTTATGGGAGAGAAAACCGATTTTGTTTCATTGCTTTGGGAGAAATGCCGTATTCTTTTTTAAAAGCGCGGAAGAAACTGGAATAATCTCTGAAACCGTAAGCTTCATAAGCTTCTGTAATATTGATACCGCTAAGAAGGGCTTGCCTGCACAGGGCAAGTCTTTTTTTGGTAATATACTGATGAACGGAAAGACCAAGATTATCCTTGAAAATATGGGCAATGTGATATTTGCTTACAAAGAATTCACGGGATAATCGTTCCAGTGATAAATCTTCATCCATATGACCTTCGATAAAATTGCAGATATTCTGATAAAGTGCTTCCGATTTTCCGGCATTTTCGGGATGACTCTTTTCATAGACAAGGCGGTTCATATGAAGAATCAGATCACTGACATATAGAGAAATCTGAGGTTCGCGGCAGAAGCGGTCACTTTGCATTTCCGTAAGCAGTTGAATGATCTTTGATTGGACGATATTAAAGCTTATGTTATCGTTGTGAAAAATATAATCTTTTTTTGTCTGAACAAGCTGCATGAGATAACCGTAGTCAGGCGACTGGCTGAGAAGATAATTGCAGAATTCCTGACTGATCCAGAATACAAAGCGCCGATAGGGAAGCTCCATACTGTGGATCACTGCCATATGAGAAATCCGTGGAGGAATTACAATGATATCTCCTGCTGATAAGGGAAATACCTCCTGTCCGATCTGGATACTCACATCTCCCTCAAGAAAAAAATAAAATTCATAATAGTCGTGAGTATGTAAAGCCATCTTAGGCTTTACAGAATCATTGTAATAGTATAATTCAAAGTCCTTTGACAGCATGTACTGGCGTGTACTGAACTGAGTCTGTAATTTCTTTCGCATGGTCTGATTCCTTTTCCTTTTAAATAGATCATACAGGAATACCGCAAG
>JBJEMT010000098.1:0-4238 GCA_051879815.1 Suilimivivens sp.
TACTAAGCGCCATCTTGCCGGCCTCCTCTTCCTATGATTCGTTACTCATGCAATTTTACACTTTTTCCATGCTGATTGCAAGCCTCCTGTCTTTATTTTCCTTGCGCTTTGATTTTATCTATATTATAATATACAAGGTTTATCCAGGAGGAAAATAATATGTCTTTTGAATTCGTCAAAAAATTACCTACACCGAGCGAAATCAGAGAGCAATACCCTGTTCCTGAAAAGCTCGCTAAATTAAAAGAAGAACGAGACCGTGAAATCAAGGATGTCATTACAGGAAAAAGCGATAAATTCCTTGTCATCATCGGGCCTTGTTCTGCAGATAATGAAGATGCCGTCTGCGACTATGTGACCCGTCTTGCAAAGGTCAATGAAAAGGTCAAGGACAAACTGATTCTGATTCCCAGGGTCTACACCAACAAGCCAAGGACAACCGGTGAAGGCTATAAGGGCATTGTCCACCAGCCTGATCCTGAAAAGAAACCGGATCTTCTTGCAGGACTTATCGCCATGAGAAAAATGCAGATCCATGCCATGGACGTATCCGGTCTTACCGCCGCAGATGAAATGCTTTATCCCGAAAACTGGCGTTATGTTTCCGATATTCTCTCTTATGTGGCAATCGGCGCCCGTTCCGTTGAAGACCAGCAGCACCGCATGACAGTCAGCGGTTTTGATGTGCCTGCGGGCATGAAAAATCCAACAAGCGGTGACCTCACCGTTATGCTGAACTCTGTTTACGCCGCCCAGCATCCTCACACCTTTATTTACCGTGGCTGGGAAGTAAACACCACAGGTAACGAGCTTGCGCATACCGTACTTCGCGGTGCTACCAACAAGCATGGGCAGAGTCTTGCAAATTATCACTATGAGGATTTAAACCTTCTTCTGAATCTTTATAATGAAAGGGATCTGAAAAATCCTGCTGCTATTATTGATGCTAACCACAGTAATTCCGGCAAACATTATGAGCAACAGGTAAGAATTGTGAAAGAGGTTATGCACAGCCGTAAATTAAATCATGATATCCACAAACTGGTCAAAGGCGTTATGGTAGAAAGCTACCTTGTAGAAGGTAACCAGAAGGTTGGCGATGGTGTTTACGGTAAATCCATCACCGATGCCTGCCTTGGATGGGAAGCATCCGAACAGCTGATCTATGATATTGCCGATTATGAATAATGATCAAAAGAATTTTATGATATCCGATAAAAGGATCGGATTTACATAACACTCTAAAATACAACCGATCACCACCACGCAAATAATCCAAAGGATCATTCCCAGCTGATGAAGATACTGCCTCTTTTTATTTTGAAAAGGCAGAAAGATACTTTTTTCCGGAAAGTACAGTAAACAGCAGGTCTGACAACTCCAGCACAGCATCATCACCGCTGCCGGGATAAACAAAAGATGCTGGGGAAAAATTCCTGCAAGTATGAGCAGAATCCCTTTTATACCAAATTTAATGATTGCAGCCGTGATCACCATTCCTGCCAATATCCCCTGCCATGCGATCCAAAGATAGGCGGCAACAATACCAAAGCAGGTAGTGGAGATCACCAGAAGAAGCAGAAAATCTCTCAATCTCTGGGGCAGCTCATATTTCAGGAAACTTTCACTGTCCACTTCAAAATACTTCATCCTGTACATGGCTGTCATATCAAAGAGTTCCCCATTTTGCATAAACCTGCTGCTTCCAAAGTTCATGATCAGAATTCCCAGAAGAAAGCCTGCAACAAAGATAAGAAACCAGATTCTGTAAACATTTCTTTTTTCCTGCTGATACATCTTTTCCCCCATTTTTCAGGTTTGATTTGAAATCCATACTTTAACGCCTTTCTCCAATATATGAAAAACAGGCAGTGCATATGCACTACCTGTTAATATACTTTTCTTTATAGGCCAGAATGGCTGCCACTGTTTTGGAATCTTCAATTTCCCCTGCCAGGATTTTTCCGATCAGTTCCTCCACTTCATAAGCTTTGAAATCCACATATTCATCTTCATCCAGATGCTGTTTACCGGGCGTCAGTCCGGTAGCTACATAAATATCGATTTTTTCATTACAGAAAGCAACTGTCGTTCTTATGGTAAGCAAAAGTTCCAGCTTTTCTGCCGTATAACCGGTTTCTTCCGTCAGTTCCCTTGCCGCTGCAGCCTTTGTAGGCTCATCCGCTCCGTTTAAGCCTCCAGCCGGTATTTCCAATGTATACCGATCCAGTGCGTTTCGGTACTGACGAACCATGATCAGCCTTCCCCTGTCATCTACAGGAACCACTGCCGCTGCACCGTTATGCTTAATAAAATCCCATTTTACAATATTACCGTTAGGTACCTGAATGGTATCCTGATAATAATCAATGATTGCGCCCTTCTGTACCAGATCACGGGATAATCTTTTAAATTCTTCCATAATAATCCCTTTCTATTGATTCTCAAGCAGCTTGTTAACGCTCACAAGCTTTACGCAAAGCACAAACAGATCTGTTGCCTTGGCAAGCTCTTCCGATGTAGGGAAGGTAGGTGCCAGACGGATATTACTGTCTTTAGGATCCTTCTTATAAGGAAAAGTAGCCCCTGCTCCTGTCAGGGTAACTCCTGCTTCTTTACATTTATTTACAATTTCTTTTGCACAGCCCGGAAGCGCATCAAAAGAAATGAAATAACCGCCATCCGGCTTAATCCATGAACCGATTTCAAGTCCTGACAATTCTCTGTCAAGCACGGTAAGAACAGCTTCAAACTTAGGTCTCATGATAGTTGCATGCTTTTTCATATGTGCTTTCATTCCTTCAATATCTTTAAAATATCTTACATGGCGCAACTGATTCAGCTTGTCATATCCAATAGTCTGGATTGTCATGGTCTTCTTAAAATATTCAAGATTAGCTTTGGAGGATGCCACTGCCGCAATGCCGCCTCCCGGAAAAGTTACCTTTGAGGTGGAAGCAAATTCATATACCATATCAGGATTACCTGCTTTTTCACATTCACTTAAAATGTCAAGTAAAGTATCACCTTTGTCCTCGTATATATCATGAATCGCATACGCATTATCCCAAAAGATTCTGAAATCCTCAGCTGCAGGCTTTAATGCTGCAAATCTCTTAACAGTTTCATCAGAATAGGTAATGCCCTGAGGATTGGAATATTTGGGTACGCACCAGATACCTTTAATTGATTCATCCTCGCTGACAAGCTTTTCCACCAGATCCATATCGGGTCCTGTCTTTGTCATGGGAACATTGATCATCTCAATACCAAACTGCTCTGTAATTGCAAAATGTCTGTCATATCCGGGTACCGGACAAAGAAATTTCACTTTATCCAGCCTGCACCATGGTGTTCCACCCATAACACCAAAAATCATTGAACGTGCCACCGTATCGTACATAATCGTTAAACTGGCATTCCCACAGACAATTACATTCTCTGCAGGTACTCCCATCATATCACCCATAAGCTTTCTTGCTTCAGGGATTCCTTCTAAAACACCATAGTTTCTGCAATCAACTCCTGCTTCTGTTTTCAGCACGGAATCCGAATTCAAAACATCCATGAACTCCATTTCCATATCAAGCTGGGATGCCGCCGGCTTTCCTCTTGACATATCAAGCTTCAGCCCTTTTGCCTTAACCTCTTCATATTCTTTGCTCAAATCTTCTTTCAATGTAAGAAGTTCTTCCCTGCTTAATTCCTTATATGCCTTCATACCGCATTCTCCTTCTGAATTAACCATGTGTAGTATTTTTGGATAATTGTATACAATCCAATGCCACGTAATATTGTACTATAGACTTCTGAATACTACAAGTATTTTTTTTGAAACAGTTCAGCTTTACAAAGTCGCGGCTGAACTGTTAAAAAAGGCGGATGGAAAACCATCCGCCTTTCATTCATAATAATAGCTATTTTGCGTAATCAATTACGCGCGACTCTCTGATAACATTGACCTTAATCTGTCCGGGATATTCCAGTTCAGCTTCAATCTTCTTGGAAATATCGCGAGCTAAGAGTACCATATCAGAATCAGAGATTTGATCCGGAACTACCATTACACGAACCTCTCTACCTGCCTGAATAGCAAAAGACTTATCTACACCTTTGAAATTGTTTGTGATATCTTCTAATTGTTTGAGTCTGCTTGTATAGGTTTCAAGCGTCTCTCTTCTTGCACCCGGTCTTGCAGCGGATATTGTATCAGCAGCTTGTACAATACATGCAATCAG
>JBJEMT010000099.1:0-4227 GCA_051879815.1 Suilimivivens sp.
ATCTTATACACATCACTCCTTTTCAATTTACCGATTCGATCACTTTCCTTTCTCTTTTGTTCTGCACGGTATTTCTTAAAATCAAACCAGTTTTTTTCATCCGCATCTGCTGTGTATTTAAAATTTGGATGGGAAGCAGTAGGATATTTATCACTTAAGAAAGGCGGCAGGCCGGACACATTAACTATACACTTATTACGGTTCAGGGTTTTTAATTCATTCAGTGTGAGCAGCTTTCTACCTAACTTCTGATAATTGATACCGGTACTTTCATTTGTTGAATAGGTTTTGGAATCATTGTAAGTATCAATGGTTTCATCACCGAGGGATTTCTCGTAATCTTCCAGTGTGCTTTGTTCCTGACCGCCCAGGAATACGGATGTATCACAGTTACCGATGATTGTTTCTGCAGCTTCCTTGTAATTATCTTTTAACTGGCTCTTTGTCTGAAGGATTAAAATAGCTGAGATCAGTCGGCTTCGTATTGTGGCAATCAATATTTTAAATCTCGGAATATTAAACTGTGCAAATTCATCCAGTATAAACTGTACCGGCGTTGCAAGCTTTCCTCCCATCTCCTTATCAGCTTTATAGCATAATACATTGAACATCTGTGTAAACAAGATTGCAGGAAGGAAGCTGAATGAGTCATCTGTATCTGAAATGATAACAAAAAGAATTGTTTTCTGGCCCGGATCGCCATAAGTATCAATTTCAAGTTCATCGTCTGACACCAGGCGGTTGACATCGGGGATGTCAAACGGCGCCAAATAGGAGCCAAGCGTAATCAATATGGACTTTGCTGTTTTTCCTGCAGCTTTCTTATATTTTTTACGCTGCTTTACGGCAAAATGCCTTGGATTTTTCTGTTCCAATTCTTCAAACAGCATATCCACGGCATTTTTGTAGTCTTCATCATCTTCCTTCACCTCATCTGCTTCCAGGATTTCCAACAGGGTTGGTATATTTTGTTCATCTTCCGGTGCTTCATACCAGAGGTAGCCGATTATTGCCTGCAGCCATAAAAGCGCAGCCGTGTCAAAAAAGGGATCTGCAGAAGGACCCGCATCTGCCGGTTTTAGATTTTTCATCATGGCATTTGCCAGGGTAAGAATATCTTTCGGCTCATTGATATACCGGAATGGATTGTATTTCATTGAATTCGCCATATCAATGGTATCGAATACTTTCAAACGGTAGCCCTTTTTTACAAATAGATTTCCCATTTCCGGCAGCAATGTTCCTTTCGGATCTGTAACCACATAGCTGCCATGGCACTGCATCAGGTTTGGCTTAACAAAAGAAAATGTTTTTCCTGATCCCGAGCTGCCATATACAATGACATTCTTGTTACGGTTCAGCTCAAACCGTTTCATTTTGGGTTTCATGGTAAGCATTTCCGTCTTGGAAAGAATGATGTTATTCAGAGGATCCTCATCAATGAAGGGTTTGATATCCTTCTCAGTCCCCCATCTTGCTGAACCATATTCTACGCCTTGTCGCGTATTTTTCTTATTTCTGCCTGATTCCCATTTTATATAAAAAGCAATAAGCCATCCCAGAGGGATGCCGATCAGTAGATCGTTAAGGACAAAATGTGGAAAGCTTTTATATAGATATTCTATGTTACGGAAAATCTTTACAAGTTCTCCTCCACACAGCCGATATAGTTCTGCAATTCTGCTACAGAGTAGAATTGAAAGTCCATAAGGAAGCATAATTCCGAGTTTCGCCTTCAGGTCAAGGTTTTTAAATTCATCCCATTTTTCTTTTATTCTTTTAATCATGTGATTTTCCTTTTTATGCGATATCGCATATATTACTGTCATACGGAAAGGCTTTTGCAAATCTTCTGCCTTTCCGTATGATCGGCTTTGATTATTGATTACCTTGCATCGTCTCTGCTGGGTTGCTCTTTCTCCCTGGCTGAAGTATCTTTCTCCTTTTTCTCTACAGCTTCCTTATTTTTCTCCAGTTTACCTTTAACTGATTCTTTCTGCTGGCTCTGTAACTGTTCTTTAGCAATATCATACGCCTTGACAATCGCATCAAGCAGCTTTTCACGGAATTTAGGAGTAGCCGGATAAGCAATATCCTTATACACAGTCTTGCCTTTTTCATCAACCTGGCTGGTTTTATAGTTCGGCATGGAGACGAACAGCTGGCCATCCTTACCCTCGTGGATGGAAATATTATTTACAACAAAGGAGTCTTCAAAAGTCACACTACAAAGTCCCTTGATGCTGCTTCCTTCCTTCTCATAAGGTGTTACTCTTACGGAAAATTCCGGCATGGTAGTCACGTGATCATTGACCTCCACTATGTAAGAATTCTTTGCCTGATTGTCATGAAGTTCTGCAAAAGAATCCAGAATATTGCTGTAAAGTGCTTCACGAAATTCCGGTGTGATGGGATGGAAAATATCCTTGTAAATAATTTCACCCTGATCATTTACCTGATTTGTCTTATAGCTTGGCATGGAAATGAAGAGTTTTTCTTTCTCCGGGCTGTTGTAAATTTTTATACCTGTCAGTTTGAAGGAATCCCCTAACGTAACTGTAGCAATTCCTTTCAGATTTTCAGATCCATTAGCTACCTCGCTTACTCTGATTGAATATTTCATGTTTTCCTCTCTTTCTGCCAGTATTTTCTTACCAGCTATTTTTTTGCTTATATTACCTCAGCTGCTGATCTGCATCCTCTATGTCTTCATTCAGTTCACCTTCCTCTCTTTTCCTCTGCTCATTCTGATGTATAAGCTCCTGATAATACTGCAGCTTTCCTCTCACACTTTCCCGTCTTTCTTCCGGTACCGGCATGGAGATTTCATCCTTTTCAAATACATCTTTCATGAAGTTCACTCTTTCAATCTGTATTTTACGGGCTAAAGCTCTCAGCGTTGCTGCTCGGATCTGCTGTGGTGCTTTTCTTTTCCAAGATCCTGCTGCGCCTGATCTCTGGCTGTAACCCGATCACGAAAAAAAGCAAGCTTTGCCCGTACAGATAATCTTGGCTTTGCCTGCTCTTTTATGAACATCTCATAGGTTTCCTTCATTGCTTTTTCAATAACCGCCGTATCCTTTCCTTTAAAGAATATATAGTAGGTCGGTTCTTTCGGATCTGACTTATCAACAACGGCATTATACTTGATTCCAAATTTCTTACAGGATTTATCAAAAAAATGCATTTCTGCTTTTGTCAGATTCGAATCTACCTGGCGGATATCTGAGTTTTTCTCCAGCTCAGCAATAGATATATTGTTTTTGTAATATTTAGGATTCTTAAGCATACGGCCAAGAGCCTGCATGATAACTTTTTCAGCAAAAGTTGTTGCTTTGAATACCAGAGCAATTCCTGAAACGGTACTGGAAGCTGCTGTTTTAACAATGGTTTTTGATCCGTCAACAACATTCTTTGCCGCCTCTGTCCCGTTTCGCAGTAACTGCGGTATCTCTGATTCTGCTTTATTGATCAGCTGTCCGCTGATATCATCTGTCAGTGACAATATTTCATTCCTCCTTTTTTATGCGATATCGCATAAAGTATTAAAGTGACGGCTCATATGTTTTTTCTTTTTCTTTCTGCAAACCGCTTTCTTCTTTTTCCTTTGATGTAAGCTTTTCCTTATTTTCAGCAAGCTTTTTTCGTACGGAGGATCTTCCGGCGGCATATTCCAGCCGGTCAAACTTTTCAATTGCTTTATTCAGTTTCTCCGTTCTTTCAGAAAAGACTTCCAGTCTTTTCTGATAAGGCGCTTTCAGTTTTTCGAAAAATTTGAACTGCTTTTCAGCCGAAGGATCCAGCATCTCTTTTCCTGCAATTGCCCTGACTATGTTCTTCGTGTGTGTAACTGCATTTTTTACTTCATTTCCGATTCGGTCAATCTTTTCGATTGCATTCCGCATCTCCATGGCATTACTACGAGAAATATCCCTTAATGCTGTCAGATTTTCCTTGATTCCAAGAAAAGTGCATACATTATTGAGTGAAGAAAGTCCGATCTTCTTAAAGCTTTGCAGCACTTTCCCTGCTTTCTGATCAAGATTTTGTCTTAAGGTACGCAGACGCCGGTTCTGATCCTGAAGTGAATTTTTAAAAGTTTCCAACTGACCTACGATTTCACTTCTATTTTCTCCGGAAATCTGTGTACTCTGTAATGAATTCAATTGCTCCTTTGTTTCAATCAATTCTTTTGTCAGATCATTAAAAAGAGTATTATACCCTTTC
>JBJEMT010000100.1:0-17017 GCA_051879815.1 Suilimivivens sp.
TTATATGTTTTTTATCAATATTTATTTTCATAAATTTTCACCCTATTTGATAGAAAATTGGCAGATACTTATGCTCTGTCTTAATCAGTATATCATTTTTTCACAAAATATACTATGGATTATCCTCGAAATATGTTAAAATTAATTGAAGTAAATCAGAGGTGAAACAATTGGAAAACAGTAAGAACTATCATGATGAACAGAATAATTTAAATACAATGCGTATGCGGGAAGTACTTGATACTCTCCCATCCTTTTGCAAACAGTTTTTCAGAGGCATACAGGAGTATACTTCCTCAAGAACCAGATTGGCTTATGCCTATGATTTGCGTGTTTTTTTTGAATTTATGCATGCAAATAACAGTGTCTGTTCGGGTATGGAAATCAAAGATTTTCCCTTGTCACTGCTTGATCAGATTACGCGGGAAGATATTGAAGAATATATGGATTACATATCTCTTTATGAAAAAGACGGTAAGGAATATATGAATAATGAGCGGGGAAAAAAACGAAAGCTTTCTGCCCTGAAAAGCTTCTATAATTACTTTTTCTGCTCGGAACTGATAAAAACAAATCCTGCGGCACTTGTTCCTCTTCCCAAACTGCACGAAAAAGAGATTGTAAGGCTGGATGCAGATGAGGTTGCAATACTTCTTGACCAGGTAGAGGATGGAACAAATCTTACCAGGAAGCAGCAAAAATATCATGAAAAAACCAAAATTAGAGATGTTGCATTGCTTACTCTTCTTCTTGGAACAGGAATCCGTGTTTCAGAATGTGTAGGGCTTGATATCAATGATGTGGATTTTAAGAATAACGGCATTAAGATCCGCAGAAAAGGCGGATATGAAACGGTAGTTTATTTTGGTGATGAAGTGGCTGAAGCACTTCATGATTATCTGGAAAAAAGACATCATATGATCCCTCTTGAAGGTCATGAAAATGCCTTGTTTCTTTCCCTGCAAAACAGAAGAATTACAGTTCGTGCCGTAGAAAATCTGGTAAAAAAATATGCTTCAACCGTTACCAGTCTGAAAAAAATAACACCGCATAAACTGAGAAGTACCTACGGTACTTCTCTTTATCAGGAAACAGGTGATATCTATCTGGTTGCAGATGTATTGGGTCATAAGGATGTAAATACCACCAGAAAGCATTATGCAGCTCAGGAAGACAGTCGCAGACGTCAGGCTGCCAAAGCCGTAAGACTAAGAGAAAAGCTATAATTCAACAGGATTATCCGCATCCTTTGGGCTACAAATACTATCTTCTGTTCTGTCTATTATCCAACAAATTCATTACTGTAATACGGAAGAATAATATGCTGCCCATAAATAATATCATCACCATCAAGATGGTTGATATTGATTACTTCCTTAATATAACTTTCGTAAGAATCATAAAATTCAGTATCTGCGTATCGTTCTGCATAATCCCACATGGTGTCACCGGCAGCTACAGTAATACTCTTATAATATTTGTAGGAAATCTCTTCATCTCTTGATTGTGCCTTTGCTTTGAAACTGAAAAACATGGTAGAAAAACCGGTAATCATAACAAGGGTCATAAGGCATATAAATATATTTCTGCGGATCTGCCGTCTTCTTCTTAATTTATTATTTCTGATTCTGCGTTCACTGATATGATTATTCATCCTAAGCACCTCCAAATACGAACACCTGTTGCGAACGAATGTTCTTATGAGAAAATTATACCGAACGTGTATTCTAATGTCAATACTTTTGAAAGAAAAAATCGAACAAATATTTGGAATATATGTTTGCTTTTACCTTGATAATATGATATACTTTTTAAAAAGGAAGTTTAAAAGGGAGGATTCGCATGGCAAACGGTAAGATTACTGCAAAACAGCAGGAAATATTGGATTTTATCAAAGATGAAATTTTGAAGAAAGGTTATCCGCCGGCAGTTCGTGAAATCTGTGAAGCTGTTAATCTCAAATCTACTTCTTCTGTTCATTCTCATTTGGAGACACTTGAGAAAAACGGTTATATCAGACGTGATCCGACGAAACCACGTGCAATTGAAATATGTGATGATAATTTTCAGATGGTACGTACAGAAATGGTAAATTTACCTGTTGTTGGACAGGTCGCTGCAGGTCAGCCTATTCTTGCTGAAGAAAATATTGAAAGCTATTTTCCTGTCCCGGCAGAATTTGTTCCTCATGGAGAGTCCTTCATATTAAATGTGAAAGGTGATTCCATGATCAATGCAGGTATTTTCAGCGGCGATCAGGTCTTTGTAAATTCCTGTAACACTGCCAGAAACGGTGAAATCGTTGTTGCATTGATCGAAGATTCTGCTACTGTCAAGACATATTATAAGGAAGATGGTCATATCAGACTTCAGCCTGAGAATGATACCATGGAACCTATTATTGTTAATGATTGCCAGATTCTTGGGAAAGTATTCGGTGTTTTCAGAATTTTTCATTAATGGCAAAATATAGATGTTTATTTTCCTTCATTCAGGACAGAATATGACTGAGGCCAAAAATGAATGGAGGTAAAAAATATGAACAATAAAGTTTTAGATTGTATCGCATTGACGTTGGCGATAATTGGTGCCGTAAACTGGGGCCTGATCGGATTTTTTTCCTTCGACCTTGTTGCCTTGATTTTCGGTAATATGTCCTGGATTTCCAGAATTATCTATGGTCTGGTTGGAATCAGTGGTCTTTATCTGCTTTCTTTTTATCTTTATGCAGGAGGACCGGAAAGGGCAAACAGTTAAAAACGTGTGCCGGCCGAGCGCACTTTAACAGAAAGAAGACGCACATCCATTTAACGTGCGTCTTCTTTTTAGACTTAACTACTCTTCCTTTAATTCACTTAATTCTATTCTCTTACCGTCTCGCCAGATCCTTTCAAGATCGTAAAAAAGGCGATTCTCTTTATCGAAGATATGCACAATAATATCGCCAAAATCAAGGAGTATCCAGTTAGCGTTATTATAGCCTTCTATTTGCTTTAAAGGCAGTCCTGCATGTCCGAGTTTTTCATCTACGGAATCGCTTAACGCCTGAATTTGACTTTTGTTACTTCCTCCTGCAATAATAAAATAATCTGCGATAACAGATACTTCACTGATATCTATAACTGTGATATCTTCTCCTTTTTTGTCCTCTAATGCCTCTACAGCAAGAACAGCAAATTCTTTGGTTTTATTGTCTGTCATCATTTACCTCCAAGCTCAGGATTTTCTAATATATTTTTATAATGATTATAAGTTCCTTTTGTCATAGGATCAATTTCTCCGCCCACATGATTCAGATAGTTCAGCGTATCGGAAAGTACCTTTAAAAGCGCCTGATCCAGATTTTGAAACGCCAGTTTTCGTACTACCGGAAGATCAGGAGCCTGTTTTCTGCCAGGCTCAATATAATCTGCAATATAAATGATTTTTTCAAGATCGGACATTCCCGGTCTGCCTGTAGTGTGGTTCAGGATAGCATTCAGAATATCCTGATCTTCAATACCAAATTTGTTTTTGGCAATACAGCAGCCGGCTTTGGCATGGAGTAAATAAGGATTTCTGTTTTCTATTGTATTAATTTCCATATTATTTTTTTTACAGATAGAAATCTTTTTATCATCACTTAAGCATTTGGCACAATCATGAAGAAGACCTGCCGTTTCTGCCTTTATCAGGTCTACATCATAGCACATCGCAAGCGCTGCGGCTGTATAAGCAACTCCCAAAGTATGCTCGAACCTTTTTGCATCCAGTTCCTTTTCCATGGATTTTCTTATTTTTTTCAAATCTGCAGATTTCAAAACAAAGCCTCCAATCCATCCCGTTTTCTATGCTGTTTCTTTTACTTATATAGCTGTCTCTTTTCAATGTAGGCAAGCACCTTATCAGGTACCATGTATCTGACAGATTCTCCCCTGCTGATCCGTTCTCGGATCTCTGTGGATGATATATCAAATTTCCTCTCAGGAAGCAAAATGACCTGAGCATGATATTTTTCTTTTAAATCTTCTGTTTTTGCAATAATTTCCTTTTCGCTTTTTTTCCCTCTTGCAGCCACCACAAGAATGCAGTCTGCAAATATTTCCTCCGGCTTCCACCAGGTTTCTATGGAAAAAAGATTATCTGCACCAAGAAGGAAGTAATACTGGACTTCAGGGTGCTGCTCCCTAAGTTCTTTTAGTGTTTCACAGGTGTAGGTTGCACCCTGTCTTTCTACCTCCATGGCAGAAAGAGCGAAGCAGGGATTATCTTCAATGGCTAACGCAGTCATGGAAATCCTGGTTTTTCCATCCGGAATTTCTTCCTTCTCCTTCATATAGGAGGTGCCGCTTGGCATAAATAAAATTTCATCCAGCTGACAATATTCCT
The DNA here is from genome assembly GCA_051879815.1 of Suilimivivens sp. Lineage (GTDB taxonomy): Bacteria > Bacillota > Clostridia > Lachnospirales > Lachnospiraceae > Suilimivivens. Next base: position 4,369 of record JBJEMT010000100.1, read on the forward strand.
TTGCCTGCTCTGCTAAAAGAAGATGTCCGTTATGAATGGGATTAAAGGTACCGCCCATAATTCCTATTCTGCTTTTTTGAATCATATTATCCGCTTCTTTCCTGCTTATAAAGGAAGATTGATCTTTTTATGATCCTTGCTTTCCTTGTAAAGTACAATTTTTTTCCCAATTACCTGTACCACCTGGGATCTGGTTCGTTCTGAAAGTGCGCATGCCATTGCTTTTGGATCTTCCATACAGTTTTTCAGAACTGCAAGTTTGATCAGTTCTCTTGTGTTGAACGCCTCACTGACAGCTTCTGTAACCTCAGGAGTAAGCCCTGCTTTACCAATCTGAAATACAGGTTCAATATTCATTGCAAGGCCTTTTAAATAAGCCCTTTGTTTGCTTGTCATAAGTATTCCCTCCTACTTATAGTAATCAAAGGAAAGTCCATACATTCTGACGGTATCGCCTTCCTTGATTCCAAGTGCCTCCAGCTCATCCAGAATTCCATTCTGTTTTAGGAAATTCTGGAAGAAGGTAAAGCCTTTTTCCGAATCAAGATTGGTATAACCGAGCATTTTTTCAATGCGGGGACCTTCTACTACATATTCATCTGCTTCTTCATCATAAACAACCGTGTAAGGATCGTCAGAACCTGAAATCATATATTCAGGGAAGAACTCCTGCTCAAAGATAACAGGCTTGTCATCTACCGTATCAAGCAGCTCTCTGACATGGTAAAGCAATTCCTTAATGCCTTTCCCGTTGATAGCCGATATCGGATAAACAGCAATGCCCTTTGGTTCAAATTCTTTTTTAAGAGCCTCAACAGGATCATTCCCCGAGTCGTCATCATAAATCATATCAATCTTATTGGCAGCAATTACCTGGGGTCTTGCGGCAATCTCAGGGTTATAAGCCTCCAGTTCCTTATTAATGGCATAAATGTCCGCAATAGGGTCTCTGCCTTCTGTAGATGCAGCATCTACAATATGGATGATGACTTTTGTTCTCTCAATATGGCGGAGAAATTCAAAGCCAAGACCGACACCCTCAGAAGCACCTTCGATAAGCCCCGGAATATCTGCCATAACAAAGCCTTTGGCATCGTCCAGATCCACCACACCAAGATGAGGATTAATGGTGGTAAAATGATAATTTGCTATCTGGGGTCTTGCATTGCTCACCTTGGTAAGCAGTGTGGATTTACCCACATTGGGAAAGCCTACAAGACCAACATCTGCGATTACCTTAAGTTCAAGCTGAAGTTCAAGTTCTTTGGCAGGCTGTCCCGGCTGTGCATACTTGGGAACCTGCATGGTGCTTGTAGCATAATGCTGATTACCACTGCCCCCGCGGCCTCCCTGTAATAGAAGAAAACGTTTATTGTCACCGGAAAGATCGGTAATGACTTTTCCGGTCTCTGCTTCCTTTACAACGGTTCCTTCCGGCATCTTTAAAATCAAATCCGCACCTGTCTTGCCTTTACAGTTGCGGTTACCGCCGTTTTCGCCGTCTTCCGCCTTATATTTGCGGACATGCCGGTAATCACTTAAAGTGTTCATTCCCTCATCAACTTCCAGAATCACACTACCGCCATTACCGCCATCACCGCCGTCAGGTCCGCCGTTGGCTACAAATTTTTCCCGTCTGAAAGATACATGCCCGTCACCGCCTTTGCCGCTTCTGACATAAATCTTTGCTCTATCTGCAAACATAATGTTTTCCTTTCTGTAACAAAAAAGAGGGCTTCAAACGGTTAGTGTTTGAAGCCCGATTCATCGTACTATTTCTCTACAGGATATACGGAAGCCTGTTTCTTGTCTCTTCCTTTTCTTTCGAATCTAAGTACACCGTCAACTAATGCGAACAATGTGTCATCTCCGCCGATACCAACATTAACACCGGGATGAATCTTTGTTCCACGCTGTCTGTATAAAATATTTCCTGCTTTTACGAATTGTCCGTCAGCTCTTTTCGCACCTAATCTCTTGGATTCGGAATCTCTACCGTTCTTGGTAGAACCAACACCCTTTTTATGAGCGAAAAATTGAAGGTTCATCTTTAACATGGTTTACACCTCCTTGAATTTAAGTTCCAGATACTTCTTACCGTAGCTGTCTACGATACCCTTTAATCCAAGTACAAGAGAATCCATCAGCAATATGCTCTCTTTTGAAAGTGTATTCTGAAATCTGCAATCTATGAAGCCCTGTTCTTCATCAGTAATTATATCCATTTTCTCATGTGTCAATTCATCCAATGAATTAATGGTATTGATGGTGAGACAGGAAACTGAGGCACAGACAATATCTTTGCCATATGCTGCATAGCCTGCATGACCTTTGCAGGTCAGTCTTTTATATTCTCCGTTTTTGGATTTATAAATTGTAATGGTTGTCATAACCGTTTCCTACATACTTCATTAAGCGTTGATCTTTTCAATCTTAACCTGTGTGTATGCTTGTCTATGACCGTTCTTCTTATGATAACCGGTTTTTCTCTTATACTTGTAAACGATAACCTTACGGGATCTTCCCTGTTCCATAACTGTTGCAGTTACGTTAGCGCTCGCTACATCTCCGGCAACCTTAAGCTCGTTATCGCTGATTGCGACAACCTGATCAAATGTTACAGTATCTCCGGGTTCTGCATTCAGCTTTTCAACCTTAATCACATCACCTTCGGAAACCTTATACTGCTTTCCACCTGTTGCAATGATTGCGTACATATGGGCACCTCCTTCTAACCAGTCGAAACTGATTTTACTCGCTAACTGCGGTGGCGTTAGAACGCACTTCTACCTCGTTATGCGGCATACTCATAAAATATACCATTTCAGGGATGTTGTGTCAAGTGATTTTTGTGTTTTTTCATAATTTTTCGGAGAACCACTCAAAAAGCGGTTTACTCACCTTTTTCCTTGTAATCTCCACAATTCCCAGGGCTGTCATATCGACCAGCCTTGTACGCACCTTATCTTCCTGCAGGAGCCTGTCAAGACATTCCAAAAGCATTTGATTATCCGCATCATTTTCCATGTTGATAAAGTCAACCATGATCATACCGGAATAATTTCGAAGGCGGAGCTGCCTTGCCACTTCCTTTGCTGCTTCCAGATTGACTTTAAGGCAGTAATCACGGTTCTTTTTCCCTTTGCTTTCTGCTTTACCGGAGTTAACATCGATGACAACCATGGCTTCTGTAGGTTCTATAACAAGATAGCCGCCGCAGGGAAGCCAGACTTTCCTGGAAAGGGCTTCCTTTAAATGAGTATCAATACTGTACAGCTTGGAAAGAGAAAGCTGACTGTCCTGATACAGACGAATACTCTTGTCAGGAAAAGCTTCCGTTAACATCATATATACGTTATCCATATCCGTTACGATTTCCTCATAAGAATCTAAAGGAATGTTCTTAACCAGCTGTATAATTTCAGGCTCCGGCTGATAAAAACAGGAATGACAGGTACGGTACCGATAAGTTTCCATGATCGTATCGAATACGTTAATAAACATTCTCATCTCGTTAAAAAGAGGTGTCAGATCATCCAACGCTTCCGCATTGGTTCGTATGGTAAATTGATATTGTTTACGTCCTTTAATATTGACTTCCTTTATTGACTGACCGAGAAAGTCAATTTTGGCAGTGCTTAATTTCTTAGAGTAACGAATCCTATGTCCGGAAAAGCCGCATACACAGTATTGACCAGTAAGGTTAATATTTACGGATGCCGTGGGTTGTTTGGTCTTTAATGCTTCCCCCACAATCTGAACAACAATTTCATCTCCCTGACGAATCTGATCTCCTTTTGAAAGCTCCCTGTTTGCACAAAGAAACTCTTTGCATTCATTCAGAGGCAAATAAACTGTTTTTTCTCCGGAAACGGAAAGAAATGCGCCTTTGATACCGGGAACCACATCCTTTACTCTGGCAAGATAAATATTGCCAAGTATCCCTTCCTGCGATAATAATGGAGCTGTTTCCATCAGCACCGGCTGTTTTTCATCAAACTGTGTCAGCAGTAAGCGATTATTCTGTTCGGTAATGACCACTTTCCCCATACTTAAAATCTCGCTATCAATCATTATTTCAGGCTCTTGCAATCAATGGAACAAACCTGTTTTCTTCACTTTTCTTGTAGGTATCAATTCTTTTTACTCTGAAAGGAAATTCCGGCAATTCAATGCCAAGAGTATCAAAAAAGGTTTCCAGTACAAATCCGGGCTTGATATTGCTTCCGCTTCCCGCATCAAGAAGCAGATAAACACTTTCATCTCTGATTTCCAGCTTGTAAATTCCTTCTTTCAGATTCAGTTCCTTTTCTCCCTTTTTTGTCTTTTTCATAACAGGAATAGATTTCTGCTCATAAAAAGAAAGAAGCTTGTCCTTCCAGTCATCTGGAAGTGTTACTTTCTCACTGAAAGACACAAGATAGTCACATGCTGCAACACTTGCCATGGCATTGCCTTCCTTTTCATCCAGAATAGCAACGTCAAGAATCTTAATACCTTCCACCATAACGCTGTTTAAGCGGTTTTTCACATCTTCTTCACTTGTTATGGAATTCAGCTCCACATCAAAATATTCTCCGCTGCTTTCGTGTCCTACCGATAAAGGAGATGCAAAGGACATGATCTGATGCGGGGAAAAACCTGTAGAGTAGGCAATATCAATATCTGCCCGCCTGATTGCTTTCTGAAAATATCTCATCACATCAAGGTGCCCGATAAACTTAATGGGACCCTCCTTGGAAAATTTAATTCTGACTTTCATAATGAAACCTCATCTATATCTGTAATTTATCAGGATCTCGATTCATAGCATACACCCGTCTGAAATCTGGCGGCCCCGCAGCCCTGACACTGCATACGGCAGTTTGGCGTAACAGTCTCTTCCTGTGCCCTGTGCCATTCCCGCAGTAAGAATGATTTGGAAACACCGCAGTCAAGAAAGTCCCAGGGAAATGTTTCATCATCGCTGCGCTCTCTCACTGTATAAAAATCGGGGTCGATACCGCATTCCTCAAAAGCTTCAAACCACAGGTCATTTTTATAATATTCACTCCAGGCATCATAGAAACATCCTTTTTCATAAGCCTTTAAGATAACCTGATTTAATCGTCTGTCACCTCTTGCAAAAATGCCCTCCATAACGCTGGCATCAGCTTCATGCCAGTTATACTTGATACTCCTCTGGTTTAGCTGTTGGGAAATAGAGGTTCTTGTCAGGTATGCCTTATCAAGAAAATCCTCCTTGCGACACTGAGGCGCCCACTGGAACGGCGTAAAGGGCTTTGGAATAAAGAAGGAGGTACTTGCTACAATCTGTACCTTGCCGCTTCGTTTTTCCTTGGGAACCGTTTCGTAAAACAATGCTGCAATTTTATTACAAAGCTCTGCAATACCTTTGATATCCTCTTTGGTTTCAAAGGGTAATCCCAGCATAAAATACAGTTTTACCCTTGTCCATCCGCCTTCAAAAGCAAGCTTTGCCCCCTGCAGGATCACTTCCTCCGTCAGGCCCTTGTTGATCACGTTTCTAAGTCTCTGGCTGCCTGCTTCCGGTGCAAAGGTGAGACTGCTCTTTTTCACATCCTGTACCTTGTTCATTACATCCAGAGAAAAGGCGTCAATACGAAGGGAAGGCAGGGAAATGTTTATCTTTCGCTTATTGCATTCCTCAATCAAAAAATCAATGAGCTCGGGAAGCTTTGAATAATCACTGGAGCTTAGAGAACTTAGAGAAATCTCTTCGTGACCTGTATTTGCCAGCATTTTCATAGCATAATTCTTTAAAAACTCCACATCCCGTTCCCTGACAGGACGGTAAAGCTGCCCTGCCTGACAGAACCGGCAGCCTCTGATACAGCCTCTTTGTATTTCCAGCACTACCCTGTCCTGAGTTACTTTGATAAAAGGAACCACAGGAGCAGAGGGATAATAAGTATCCGATACATCCGTAACCAGCTCTTTTACAATTTTAGCCGGTACATCAGGAAAAAGCGGCTTCATTTCTTTGATGGTACCATTTTCTTTGTATGAGACTTCATAAAGGGATGGCACATACATACCCGGAATAGATGCAGCTTTTCTTAAAAACGCAGCCCGGCTTTCTCCCTTTTCCTTACATTCTTCGTAAAGATCAAGCAGATTTCTGTACTGTGTCTCTCCCTCTCCGATATAGAAAAGATCAAAGAAATCACAGATTGGTTCCGGATTATAGGTACAGGGACCGCCGCCGATCACAATTGGATCCGTATCGCTTCTGTCCTTTGCGAGCAGAGGAATTCCTGCAAGATCAAGTACCTGCAGAATATTGGTGTAGCACATTTCATACTGGATTGTAATACCCAGAAAATCAAATTCTTTTATGGGGTCCTGGGATTCCAGTGCAAAAAGTGGGATATGCTCTTTTCTCATGACGGCATCCAGATCCACCCAGGGAGAATAAACTCTCTCACACCAGACATCCTCAAAGCTGTTCAACATATCATAAATGATCTGGATGCCAAGGTGTGACATTCCGATTTCATAGACATCCGGAAAGCACATGGCAAAGCGGATCTTGATATCTTCCTTGTCCTTTATCACGGCATTCACTTCATTACCGATATATCTGGCAGGTTTCTCCACCTGCATTAATATCTCATCACTTAACATCAACGATCTCATGTATTTCAATCCTTTTATTTCTTTTTCATACAGATTACTGCCTTTTCAGTATAAAGGAAAAACTGCTATAAATCAAATGAATTTAGAAAGGGCAGATCCACAGGCAGATCAATGCTCTCTGTCAAAGAAGTAAACAGGTCAATCGTGGTTTCTCCGAAAATGTTGATCTCATTTTTATCAAGATAAATAAAAGCGGAAAGTAACATGACCGCAATCAGAAACCGAAGACGAAAACCTGTAAAAACACCACTTCTTTTAACCGGAATAGCTGTTTCCCCTGTAACAGGCAGACTCATTGACGCTTCTGCTCCGTATAATTCTCTTCTGTCATTTTGAACTGTTCCATAAAGAAGCTGTTCTCTTTCCCTGCATTTCATTCTGTTATATTGATTCTGCATCCTGATAGTATGAATCAGCTGAAGTTTTTGATCCGTATTCACATGACTCATAAAATACCTGCTTAGACAAACTCTTTTAATAAAAATATGCACTGCAAAATCATTCTATGCAGTGCATACACTTCCGTTACATAATTTCATTAAAAAAGCAGCTGTAGCTTCCCGTGTGACAGGCAGCCCCTACCTGTTCCACCTTGGCAAGTAAAGTGTCTTTATCGCAATCCGCGGTAAGCTCCTTTACATATTGATAATGACCGCTGGTTTCTCCCTTGATCCAAAGCGCATTCCGGCTTCTGCTGAAATAGGTCATACGCCTTGTCTTCAACGTCATTTCGTAGGCTTCCTCATTCATATAGGCTACCATCAGAACCTGAAGCGTCTTATGATCCTGAACGACTACAGTTACATGCCCATCGGAGTTCTTTTTGAGTTCATTCCAAGGAATATCGTTTTTTAATCCCGGAATTATCTTAACTGGTTCACTCATCTTATAAACTGCCTTTCGTACTTAATACATCCTTAATTCTCTCATCCCTGGAAGTTGCTTCGTCAAGTGCCTTTGCAAAGGCCTTGAACATTGCTTCAATCATATGGTGATTATTGATGCCCGAAAGCATTTTAATGTGCAGATTCATGCCTGCTGCATAGGAAACAGCATAAAAGAACTCACGTACAAGCTCTGTCTCCAGATACCCCACTCTTTCCGCAGTAAAGTCACAGTCAAAAGCAAAATAAGGTCTTCCGCAAAGATCTACGGCACAAAGGGCAAGCGCATCATCCATGGGCAGGATAAAGGAACCGTAACGCTTAATGCCTGCTTTATCCCCTACAGCCTCTTTTATGGCAGTTCCAAGGACAATTCCGGTATCCTCTACGGTGTGATGACCATCTACCTGTAAATCACCCTTAACGGACAAATTAAGGTCAAAAAAACCATGCTTTGCAAATCCTTCCAGCATATGATTAAAAAAACCGATACCGGTATCGATCCGGCTTACTCCGCTACCGTCGATCTCAAAGGTCATAGAAATATCTGTTTCTTTTGTAGTTCTTGTTACAGTTGCATTACGACTCATAATATCCTCCTTTCCGCACAGTGTGCACTAATCCTCATGATCAAATCTTACTCTGATGGAGTTTGCGTGGGCTGTTAAACCTTCCTGCGTGGCAAACAGCTCAATATCCTTATGTACTTTCTCAAGGGCATCCCTGGAATAAGAAATAATACTGGTTTTCTTCATAAAGTCATCTACATTTAAGGGCGAAAAGAATTTAGCAGTTCCGTTGGTAGGTAAAATATGGTTGGGACCAGCAAAGTAATCACCAAGCGGCTCTGAAGAATATTCTCCAAGGAAAATCGCCCCTGCATTTTTAATCTTAGTCATGGTTTCAAAAGGATTAGCCGTCAAAATCTCAAGGTGTTCGGAAGCTATCTCGTTGGCTGCGGCAATGGCATCTTCCATGCTCTCTGCCACGAAAATATTACCATAATTATCAAGGGAAGCCCGGATAATCTGTTCTCTTGACAATTCTTTTGTAAAGTTCTCCACTTCTGCGGAAACCTTTTCGGCAAGTTCTTTACTTGTGGTAATCAGAATAGCGCTTGCCAGTTCATCATGCTCTGCCTGGGAAAGGAGATCTGCCGCAACATATCTCGGATTTGCGGTCTCATCAGCAAGCACCAGAATCTCACTGGGTCCTGCAATCGAATCGATACTGACAAAACCGAAGCAGGCTTTTTTTGCAAGGGCAACAAAAATGTTGCCGGGTCCTGTGATCTTGTCAACCTTGGGAATGCTCTCCGTTCCGAAAGCCATGGCTGCAATTGCCTGTGCCCCGCCCACCTTATAGATTTCATTGACACCTGCAATATCAGCGGCAACTAAAGTACCCGGATTTACCTTCCCATCCTTTCCGGGAGGGGTTGTCATAATGATCCTTTTCACTCCGGCAACTTTTGCCGGAAGCACATTCATCAGAACACTGGAAGGATAAGCTGCCTTGCCGCCCGGCACATAGACACCGGAAATTTCGATGGGAAGTATCTTCTGCCCTAAAATTGTGCCGTCTTCCTCCGGTGCGATCCAGCTGTTGTGAAGCTGTTTCTGATGGAACTTTGTGATATTGGCGGCTGATTTCTTCATAACCTCCACAAGCTCTGGATTTACCAGAGTATAGGCCTCTTTAATCTCATCAGGAGTTACTTTGATGGTTTCAGCGGTAATAGTGCAGTGGTCGAACTGCTGTGTATAGTCAAACAGTGCCTGATCTTTTTTAGCCTTTACCGTTTCAATGATTTCATTTACCGTCTGCTCATATTTGCCATAGCTTGCAGGACTTCTCTTTACAAGCTGCTCAAGCAGGGTATTTTTGGAAGCTTCATTTAAAGTTACGATACGCATTTATTTATCAATCCTTTCTTTTAACTTACTGATCAGACTGCGGATTCGCTCCGTTTCCATCTGCATACTGACCTGATTGACGATCATCCTGGCAGACAGAGGACAGATTTCCTCAAGAACCTGCAGACCGTTCTCCCGCAATGTAGAACCTGTCTCCACAATATCAACGATCACATCAGACAAACCCACAATAGGACCAAGCTCAACAGAACCATTCAATTTAATAATATCTACAGTCTGATGTTTCTTGTTATAAAAGTAATCTTTTGCAATATTGGGATATTTGCTGGCCACACGGATCATTTCATGATGCTGTAACAACTCCCCTGCCGATTCGGGACCACAGACACACATCCTGCACTTCCCGAATCCAAGATCAAGAACCTCGTAGACTCTCCTGTTTTCTTCCATAATAGTATCGCTGCCAACTACACCGATATCGGCAGCTCCATATTCCACGTAAGTAGGAACATCCGGTCCTTTTGCAAGGAAAAATCGGAGCTTTAATTCTTCGTTTACAAAAATAAGCTTTCTGGAATCTTTATCCTTCATTTCCTCACAGGTAATTCCAATCTGTTCAAAAAGCTCTAAAGTTTTATTAGCAAGTCTTCCCTTTCCAAGGGCAAAGGTTAAATATCTTTCATCACTCATCTTATTAATATCCTCAAATTTATTTTTCCGGCACCAATGCAGTTCGAACGCCTTTTTGACGAAGCTCTTTTGCCTCTGCAAGCTTTTGTTCATAATTATCTTTATTATAAGTTAAAGTCTGCACTTCATACTCAGGAGCAACTTCAATTTTTTGTCTGCCAAGTGCCTGCATCAGGTCATCGATAACAATTACAAAGCCGATTGCCGGTGCTGTTTTGCCAAAATAACCAAGAAGATTATCATATCTACCGCCCTTTAAAATAGCATCACCCACACCATAAGTATAGACTTTGAAAATAACACCTGTATAATAATTGTATTTGCTCAGCATTCCGAGGTCAAAAGAAATATACTTTTCAACGCCGTATTGACAGAGAACCTGATAAAGCTTCTCAAGTCTTTCTATGGCATGCACAGATCTCTCATTATCGGTAATTTTTTTTGCTTCGGCAAGCGATTCAACAGAGCCGAAATATTCAGTAGTTTTCAAAAGCATTTCACAATGCTTCCTGTCAATACCTTTTTCATTCAAAAGATTTTCAGCGCCAAAAATGTTTTTACCGGAAATATATTCACGAAGGGCAAGCTCTGTTTCTTCATCAAGCCCGGCCTGCTGACAAAGTCCTTTAAAATATTCAATTTCTCCAATACTCAGCTGAAAATCTTTTAAGCCCGCAGCTAAAAGGGATTCAATCGCCATGGCGATCATTTCACCGTCTGCTTCCACACTGCCATCACCCATCAGCTCTGCGCCCATCTGGGTGACTTCCTTTAATTTCCCCTGAAGGTTATTGGTATTGGTAAAAGTATTGCCGAGATAACAAAAACGGATGGGCACGTCCTCATCCATAAAATATTTGGCTGCACACCTTGCCATGGATGGGGTAAAATCCGGCCGAAGGACTAATGTATTTCCTTCCTTGTCAAAAAACTTATATAATTCTTTTGAGGGTGTTGTCCCAATCTCCTTGGAAAATACATCAAAAAATTCAAAGGTTGGAGTCTGGATATCCTCATAACCATATAAGTTCATCCGGCGGTGGATCAGGTCTTCTGTTGCCAGTTTTCCGGCATATTCCCTTCCATATATATCACGCACGCCCTCGGGGGTATGAACCAGTTTCTTACTCATATTGCGCATTATTCTCCTTATATTGCTTTATCACATCACAGTGCTACCTTGTTATCGTGGTAGCGTTCGAAACTATTGACAGTATATCGAAAACTTTCCTGCTTGTCAAATCATTTTCTCAAAAGTCTCTGTCCTCAAGATCTTTACTTAAAATATCCAGGTATGGTACCAGGATACCGTTTTTCTTCGGAAGATAATAATCAGGATTCAGTTCCTCTATTCGAAAACTTTTTCTGCCGCCGCTTTTTGCCCTGTCCCAGAAAAATTTCAGCATTTCAAAAGGCAGGTAATAAAACAGATCCTTATGGGTATAATATATCAGGAAAAATGCAATTCCTTTCTGCTTTTCAAACTGCTCCATGAAGTTTACCTGATGTTCATGGATATTTTGAAGGGAAAAAGTATCTACTGCACATTCCTTGGCATCAAAACATACCGGAATCCCCTGTACTACGCCTATGTAGTCAACTGTACTCTTTTTATCAAAATAGGCAAGCGTAATATGGCGGCTTTGCTTATCGATATTGATGGGCGTTATGGGGGTAGGAATCTTTTGAATCAGGGCAAGTCCGTTTTCCAGATATTTTTCATTTGTTCTGTTAATCAGGTCTTCCAAAGTAGAGCCTCGAAGCCCTCTTGAACTCCATGTAGCCATTGATTTACCTCATTTATTTTTCCTGTAAAAGCTTCATAAAAACGGAAGGCTCTGCGGCAATAAAGGTATGCTCCCCTCCCTCAAGCAAAGGATCATCCGGGGCAAATTCCAACCGGTATGCGTGAAGAAGCTGTCCCGAAGCTTTGAGCCTTTCTTTATATTGCTCATTAAAGCTTTTGTCTCCATATTTATAATCCATCAGAACCGGATGTGCTATGGAAGCCATATGAGCACGGATTTGATGGGGTTTTCCGGTGATCAGTTCTACTTCAAGATATGTCATATCAAAAAGCTGTTTAACGGGATAATATCTTGTTTTAATATAAGAGGCATCCTGTGAGGGTCTGGAAGAAATACTGACTTTATTAGTCAATTCATCTTTTTTCAGATAGCCCTCTATACTTTCTTCCCTTTCAATACTGCCTTTTACAAAAAGCCTGTAAAATTTGCGTACCCTTCGTTCCCTGATCAACTGGTTTAGATGCTGACTTCCTGCCAATGTTTTGGCACAGATTACAAGACCGCTGGTATTCCGGTCCAGTCTGTTGCATACAGACGGTCTGTAGGTGCGCAGGGATTCTTCCTCAATCTCCTTCTTTTCAAGCAGATAACCGATCAGCCATTCATTGACAGAAAAATCGGTATCTTTTGCTTTCTGGGACAAAATTCCGGCAGGTTTATTTAAAAGCATCATATGATGGTTCTCATAAACCACAGTGATTCCCTGCAGCTCTTTATATGCTTTCAGATA
>JBJEMT010000101.1:0-17009 GCA_051879815.1 Suilimivivens sp.
GTGTAAAACCTGAAATGTCTTCCACTTTTTTAGCCTGAACCCATTTTGCTTCTTCGGGAATCGGCGCACAGCCATGATGAACACCCTGTGCTACTGTACACATTTCTTCAACTTCTTTTGAATAAATCATGTGAAAACTCCTTTCAACATATAGATAATATTTATTAACAAAATATTCTGCGTCTTGTGAATATTTTGTCATAATCACTTTTTTAATTTTCTCATAACTTACATAAAAAATCCAGTACTTTTGACAATTTTTTATCTCTTCTGCGCAATTTCTCCCTGCTTCTTGTAAATGCTTCCCTCCGGAATGCAACCGCGAACCATGGAAGTAGGATAAATATTGGAATTTCTGCCGATCACGGTACCCGGATTTAATACACTGTTACAACCAACTTCAACGTTATCTCCCAACATGGCACCAAACTTCTTAAGACCGGTTTCTACTCTTTCTTCTCCGTTCTTTACTACAACAAGAGTTTTATCACTCTTCACATTAGATGTAATGGAGCCGGCTCCCATGTGAGCTTTAAAACCAAGGATACTGTCTCCCACATAATTATAATGGGGTACCTGCACCTTATTAAAAAGTATGACATTCTTAAGCTCGGTGGAATTGCCTACAACTGCTCCCTTTCCAACGATTGCATTGCCTCTGATAAAAGCGCAGTGCCGTACTTCCGCCTCTTCATCAATAATAGCAGGACCATTGATACAGGCAGTAGGTGCAATCTTTGCCGAATTTGCAACCCATACATGTTCCTTCACTTCCGTAAACTGATCCTTAGGAAGCTTTTTTCCAAGTTCCAGGATAAATGCACTGATCCTGGGAAGTAATTCCCAGGGATATTCAGCCTGAGTCATTAAATCCGCTGCAATTGTTTCTTCCAGATTATAAAGCTTACTGATTTTAAATTGTTCCATAACTTCTCCCTATTTCCTGTAATTTTTTGCCGCCTCATTAAACTGACGCGTCAAAGATGTCTGATTGTTCAGCTGTTTTACGATATTCGTCCTTCTGGATACGAAATCATCCAGCTTCTTCATATACTCCTCTTCTGTTATAGTACCTTCTGCCACCATAGTCAAACCTTTTTCCCAGCTGGCAGTCAGTGCAGGATCAAGAAGAGGTTTTATGGAATGATTTACTACCTCATAAATCATTTCTCCCATTAAGGTAGGCGTAATGATCTGGGTTTTCTTATTCAATGCAAGATAATTGATATTGATAAGCTTTTTCAGAATTTCCGCACGGGTGGCACTGGTACCGATCCCGCTGCCTTTGATCTGTGCTCTCAGTTCTTCATCTTCAATAAACTGACCGGCATTTTCCATGGTAAGGATCATTGTACCTGAATTATATCTCTTAGGCGGTGATGTCTCTCCTTCTTTGATGGAAAGCTCACCGGCAGGAAGACAGGCTCCCTTTTTTAACTGATTCAGATTCTCCAGAAAATCTTTGTCAAAACCCTGTTCTTCCGCATTTTCTCCGCTCTCTTCTCTCTTTGCAAAAGAAAATTTCACCGCCTTGAGGTATCCTTCCTCCTCCAATACCTTAAAATTGGCAAAGAACTTTTCTCCCTTCACGGACAAAGCAAGACTCACTTTTCTGTAAACAGCCGGCAGATAAAAAATGCTCAGGAAACGTCTAACAATAATTTCATATACTTTAGCAGCTACAGAACTTAAAGAATGCAGATTGTTAAGTCCCTGTCCTGTAGGAATAATGGCATAATGATCAGTAATCTGTTTGTCATTTACATATCTTGTTTTGGCAATGCTCTTATAGCTTCCCTGCTCCAGAACCTGATTTGCTGCTTCCCTGACAAGTTCATAATTGGTAAGTCCCTTAATATTTTTGTAGATCTCCTTGGAAACCGCTGTTGAAAGCACTCTGGCATCTGTTCTCGGATAGGTCGTCATTTTCTTTTCATATAATTCCTGGGCAATGCGTAGCGTTTCATCAGGGCTGATCTTAAAATACTTGGAACAGTCATTCTGAAGCTCTGCAAGATTATAGAGAAGAGGCGGATTTTTGGTTTCTTTTTTCTTTTCAATTGATTCAATTCTGACCTCTTCTTTGGGTTCCCTGCATAGGAAATCAATCAGCTCCTTAGCGCTTTCCTTCTCTTTAAAACCATTTTCCTTATAAAGCAGAGGGGAATTAAAATACCTGGTATTTTCCACAGCCTTCCATTCACAGTCAAAGTTCTTTCCATTCAATTCCTCTTTCAAAATGACACGATAAAAAGGAGTCTTTACAAATTCCCGGATTTCTCTTTCGCGATTGACTACCATACCAAGTACACAGGTCATGACTCGGCCAACCGAAATAACTGCCCTGTCAGCTTTTAAGTAGTTTTTAATACTGTTGCCGTATTTCAAGGTAAGAACCCTTGAAAAATTAATACCCATCAGATAATCTTCCTTGGCACGAAGATAAGCCGCAGCTCCAAGGTTATCATATGCGGAAAGGTCTTTTGCCTCCCGGATGCCCCGCTTGATCTCCTCTTCCGTCTGGGAGTCGATCCAGACTCTTTTTCTGACTTTTCCTGTTACGTGAGCCTGCTGTTCTACCAGCCGGTAGATATATTCTCCTTCACGACCCGAGTCAGTACATACATAGATAGTTTCCACATCTTCTCTGTTTAAAAGACCACTGACAATGGTAAACTGTTTTTTAACACCGTCAATCACTTCATATTTAAATTCTTTCGGTATAAAAGGGATAGTATCCAGTGACCATCTTTTATATTTTTCATCATATACCTCAGGATAGCTCATGGTAACAAGATGTCCTACACACCACGTAATGATTGTATTATTGGATTCCATATAGCCATCCCTGTTACTGGTATTCAATTGTAAAACTCTTGCGAATTCCCTTGCAACACTGGGTTTTTCCGCTATAAATAAACTTTTTCCCATTACATCTCTTCCAAAGTAATTAATTTCAGATTCTGCTTCACCTTTGCTTCCAGATTCAGCTTTTCATCAAAACGGCTGACAGAAAAAAGATATATATAATCTGCATGTATCCTGGCTTTTTCCGCACAGAACGTCAGCCATTCATAATCATCATAGCGCATCATAGGCTTTTCAAAATTACATAATCCAATAATGGTCTCTCCGTTTTTACCCTTAACAATGACATCGATATTTCCCAGTTTGCCTACCCATTCTCCAAATTCTTCTGCCTCGATAGGAAGCTTACCCCATTTATTCCATTGCTTCATCCTCTGAGCGCAAACTGTCTTATAATATTCTGATACATACGCCTTAAAACCGGGTTCTATAAATTTGTCATAAAACTCACCCGGCATCATGCTTTCCAAAGCACTTAAATGAGGATAAATAAAGGTAAAATAAAAATGAACAAAGTGGTTCCTGATCCTGTATATTCCTTTCTGCACATTGGCCTTTCCCTCCGTATCATATGAAAAGACCTTTTCCACCAGTTCAAGCTCCATCAGATTTTTTAGATAAACACTAATTTTGGCTCTGGAAAATTCCGTATGCAGGTAAAGATCATTGAGTTTGTGATTCCCCGCTGCAATAGACGCAAGAATTGTATTGTAAACTCCGGTCTCACGAAGTTCCTCTTCCACAATCCGCTGTCCTTCTCCGTACAAATACTTGGACGGATCCAGAATATTTTTACAGATATTATCTTTGATACTGATTTTGTCATTAAAATGCTTCCACAATCCCGGCACACCGCCAAGGACAGCATAGGCTTCAATACTCTTTTTCATTCCAAACCCCGGGAAATATTCCATCATAGCTTCAAAATCAAGTTCTTTCACCTTTAAGAAGCCGGAAATTTCATAAGCTGCTGCACCGATTTTGGTAATCAAACTGTTTTCCACCCAGCCAGTGGAAGAACTGCAGAGAACTACCATGACCTCTGAATTCTTCCAGCCTTCATGTGCAAAGCTGATCAGTTCATTGATAAACTGACCGCTTGTCTTTACAATATATTGAAATTCGTCGATAATAATGACTTTTTTTCCATTGTGATTCTTGATGACAGACTGAAAAATTTCCGTAAAAGAGGGATATTTCATGGTTTTAATTTCATTTTCCCCAAGTTCTCTTCCCCACTGATAGCGCTGTTCTCTTTCAGAAGCGGAACGTGCCCTGTAATAATGAAACGGTTTATCCTGTACAAACTGGGAAAGAAGTGCAGTTTTCCCCATATTCTTTTCCCCATAAACAACCATGATCTGACTGCCCTTACGGTCATAATATGTATTCAGATATTTTAATTCAACTGTACGTCCTAAAATCATCTTTTTTGTTTCGCATTCCTTCCAGATTTTTCTAATTCATTCGCATTAACAGTTTTTCAATTTCATCTGCGGATAATGGTTTACCCAGCAGATATCCCTGAATACAATCACACTCAATGGACTGTAAATATTCAAACTGCTCCTCTGTTTCCACTCCTTCCGCAATGGTTTCAAACCCAAGTTTCTTTACCATGTAAACAATGGAATCAATAATAATTCTGGCATTTTTATCAATTAGCATGGCATCCACAAAGCTCTTGTCAATCTTAAGAGTATCTATCGGCAGTCCCTTCAAATAGGACAAAGATGAATAACCGGTACCGAAATCATCCAGTGAAATTCTGATTCCATATTCCCTGAGAATGTACAGTTTCTCTGTTACCTCTTTAAAATTATCAATCAAAACACTTTCTGTGATCTCCAATTCAATTTCCTGTGGTTCCACATCATATTTCTTGATAGTTGCGATCACGTTTTCAATAAAATCACTTTTTTGATACTGAATAGCCGATATATTAATAGATAAGACCATATCTACAGGGTATTTCTTCTTCCACTGTGCAAAGTTCTTAATACTTTCCTCAATAACCCAGGTACCGATAGGTACAATGGCACCATTTTTTTCAGCAATTGGAATAAAAACGGCAGGGCTGATCATTTTGCCATCAGCATCCTTCCATCTGATCAACGCCTCAACACCGCGAAGTTTTTTACTTCCCACATGATACTGCGGCTGAAAATTCAAAGTAAAATTCCGATTAAAAACGGCTTCCTTTAATTTATTTTCTATGGTTACATTTTGAATAAAATCATTTAAAATTGGTGCATCAAAATATTGGATGGCATTCTTCCCATGACCCTTTGCACGAAACATAACAATCTCAGCGCAGTTGATCAATTCCAATGTGGATTTGGCAGCTTCAGGATATTCAGCCACTCCGACAGAAACAGAAATCCCAACATCCTGACCTGTACTAAGGGAAAAAGGATACTTAATCTTTTCCTGAATTTCTTTATAAATGTGCTCCACACTTCTGTTTTTACAGGGATCATATATTGCAATGCAATAAATATCTGCATTAAAATGAGAAACTACAACATTTTCACTGTTAAATTCGGAAAGAAACTGACCAAACTGTTGAACCACTTCATCCCCGACAATAATACCAAGACCATCATTAATTTTTCGGAAATCATCAATATCTACAAACATGACAGAAACAATATTGTTTTCTTCCTCCGCCTTTCTGACAAAATCTGCCAGAAGCCTCACGAAATAATTACGATTATAAAGACCGGTAAGCACATCATAATATGCCATATAGGTAAGTTCATCATTCTGATTCTGAAATTTAGAAACATTTTTGAAACGGACGATTTTATCGGTTGGGAAATCTCCGTTTCCATAAATAATGGAAACCTCGCATTCCACCCAGGTTTTTCCGTCTTTCAGGCGCACAATTCCGCTGTCAGACTGCATCTGCGATTCTTCAAGGAAAAGCAGTTTTTTTAATGGAAGAACATATTTGTCCTCCACTTCAGAATACAGCTTTGCTATATCCTGCATGTCCTTAATCTCAACACATTTGAAAAAATAATCCCAGTTGCCAAGTGTTTTTATTATATTTTCCTCAAAATTCACATACAAAAAAGCGCTGCTTGAAGTCTCACAGATCAGACGCAGCATCTTTTCTTCACTTGTCAGTTTTTGATTTAATGCACTCAGCAGGTCCACCTGATAACGTAGTTCTTCCATGTGCTGCTATACCTTTTCCCCCTCTTTACGGTGTACAGCAAAGCTGTACACCGTAAATTTTATCTGCTATTTCTTCGTAATATAACCCTGCGCCTTTAATAACTCCGCACAAAGTACCGCGCCACCTGCAGCACCACGTACAGTATTGTGTGAAAGTCCTACAAACTTCCAATCGTATACACTGTCTTCGCGCAAACGCCCTACACTGATACCCATACCATTTTCAAAATCAACATCCAGCTTTACCTGTGGTCTGTTGTCTTCTTCCAGATACTGGATGAACTGCTTCGGAGCGCTTGGAAGCTCCAGTTCCTGAGGAATACCCTTGAAGCTTACCAGTTTTTCAATCAGTTGTTCCTTAGTCGGATTCTTTCTGAACTTTACAAATACAGCTGCCGTATGTCCGTTCAAAACAGGCACGCGGATACACTGACAGGTGATCACGGGAGAGGATGCCGGAACAATAACACCATCTTTTATTTCACCCCAGATTCTTAAGGGTTCCTTTTCACTCTTTTCTTCTTCCCCACCAATGTAAGGAATAATATTTTCTACCATTTCAGGCCAGTCCTTGAAGGTCTTTCCTGCACCGGAAATAGCCTGATATGTGGTAGCTACTACTTCATAAGGCTCAAATTCCTTCCACGCTGTAAGTACCGGAGCATAACTCTGGATAGAACAGTTAGGCTTAACGGCTACAAATCCTCTCGTGGTACCAAGTCTCTTTTTCTGGAATTCAATTACCTTAAAATGATCAGGATTGATCTCCGGAACCACCATGGGAACATCAGGAGTCCAGCGATGTGCAGAATTATTGGATACAACAGGTGTTTCTGTCTTTGCGTATTCTTCCTCAATCTTCTTGATTTCTTCTTTCGTCATATCTACGGCGCTGAACACAAAATCCACTTCAGCTGCAACCTTTTCCACTTCATTGACATTCATTACTACAATCTTTTTAACCGCTTCAGGCATCGGTGTAGTCATTTTCCATCTGTCACCTACAGCCTCCTCATAAGTCTTGCCAGCTGAACGGGGACTTGCCGCAATTGTCGTTACCTCAAACCAGGGATGATTCTCAAGCAGAGAAATAAATCTTTGTCCTACCATACCGGTTCCGCCTAAAATACCTACTTTCAGTTTCTCACTCATTTTTCTTTTCTCCTCATTTTATATATACTCTTTCCTGATATAATCAGGCTTTTATCATGCTTTATTGATCCACAGATTCTCAAGGAATTCTCTGTTGATCTGAATTACCTGTTCCATCGCTTTTTGTCCCGGCGCTCCTATCGTCAGTCTTTTTTCCACACAGGTCTTAAGAGAGATTGCCTCATAGACATCTGCTTCAAAAACAGGGCTGATCGCCTTTAGTTCTTCAAGACTTAAAGCATCAATGGAAGTGTTCTTTTGCAGACAATACAATACAAGCTGTCCGATAATTCCATGGGCATCCCTGAAAGGCACACCCTTATTTACCAGATAATCTGCTGCATCCGTCGCATTGGTGAAGCCCTTCATGGCGCTTGCCTCCATGATCTCATGATTAAATTTCATGGTGGAAAGCATGCCATTAAATAAGACAAGGCAGTCCTTTACAGTATCAATGGCATCAAAAGTAACCTCTTTGTCCTCCTGCATGTCCTTATTATAAGCAAGCGGGATCCCCTTCATAGTAGTTAAGATACTTATCAATGCGCCATAGACACGTCCTGTCTTACCACGGACAAGTTCTGCAATATCCGGATTCTTCTTCTGGGGCATGATACTGCTTCCCGTAGAATAGGCATCATCAATTTCCACAAACCGGTATTCATTGGAGTTCCAGATGATCACTTCCTCGGAAAATCTGCTTAAATGCATCATGATAGTGGAAAGCGCAGACAAGAATTCAATAATATAATCTCTGTCTGCCACAGAATCCATACTGTTAAGCGTTGGTCCCTCAAATCCCATCAAAGAAGAGGTATAAGACCTGTCCAAAGGATATGTTGTGCCGGCAAAAGCTCCTGAGCCAAGGGGACAATAATTCATCCTTTTATAAATATCCTGAAGTCTCAGCACATCTCTTTTAAACATTTCAAAGTATGCCCCCATATGATGAGCCAGAGTCGTTGGCTGAGCCTTCTGCAAATGGGTAAAACCGGGCATATAGGTTGTCAGGTTTTCTTCCATAATATGAAGCAGTGTCTCCAAAAGGCTTTGTAAATCTTCTGTCACACACAGAACCTCTCCCCTGACATAAAGCTTCATATCAAGTGCTACCTGGTCATTTCTGCTTCGCCCGGTATGCATCTTCTTTCCGGCATCCCCGATCCGATCTATCAGATTAGCTTCCACAAAACTGTGGATATCTTCATATTCAGAGGTAATTTCAAGTCTGCCTTCCTCTACGTCTTTTCTGATGCCTGTCAGTCCCTTAACTATGGCATCCTTTTCCTCGCAGGTCAGTATTCCCTGCTTTTCCAGCATGACCACATGGGCAATGCTGCCTTCTATATCCTGCTTAAACATCCGTTTATCAAATTGAATTGATGCATTAAAATCATACACCAGCTGATCTGTTGGTTTGGTAAACCGTCCTCCCCATAACTGAGCCATG
Source organism: Suilimivivens sp. (assembly GCA_051879815.1). Classification (GTDB taxonomy): domain Bacteria; phylum Bacillota; class Clostridia; order Lachnospirales; family Lachnospiraceae; genus Suilimivivens. The sequence continues at coordinate 8,654 of JBJEMT010000101.1, forward strand.
TCCAGTATCCTCCAATAATTAAATCTGAATTTGATACTACCACATTTTCTAATGGTTTTCAATCTTTTTATCCTTCCTGCTTACACATAAATCTCTTTGATTCATAAACTAATACTATAGAATGGAGGAAAACATTATGAAACAGCCTATTCTGACCTGCCGGGATGTATGTTTTTCCTATCACAATCTGAATGGTGAAACGCAGGCATTGATCAATATATCATTTCAAATTGATAAAGGAGAATTTGTGGCAATTGTGGGCCCGAGCGGCTGCGGTAAGTCCACTCTCCTGTCCCTGATTGCCGGTTTGAACGAGCCTGAAAGCGGTGATATCCTGCTAAATATTACAAGCAAAACCAAAATCGGTTATATGCTTCAACAGGATCATCTTTTTGAATGGCGGACCATTATGAAGAACGTACTTCTTGGGCCGGAGATAAATAAGACACTGACAGAAGAAAAAAAAGCACTTGCCCTGAAACTTTTGAAAGATTACGGGCTTTACAAATTTAAAGATAAAAAACCAAGTGAGCTTTCCGGTGGAATGAAACAGCGTGCTGCCCTGATACGTACCATGATCATGGAACCTGAGCTTCTGCTCCTTGATGAACCGTTCAGCGCTCTTGATTATCAGACCAGGCTTCTTGTTTCCGGCGACATCGGTAAGATCATTAAAAATACCGGAATTACTGCCATTCTTATCACTCATGATTTGTCAGAAGCAATTTCCCTTGCAGACAGAATCATCGTTCTTTCAAAACGTCCTGCTACCGTAAAAAAAGAAATTCCCGTTCATTTGACACTAAAGGATGATTCTCTTCTTGCTCCGAGAAGCGCTCCTGAATTCGGACAATATTTTTCACAGCTATGGAAGGAGATATCAGATGAATACGATGCAAACCTCTTATGAACTGAAAGCATCAGCTGCACAGCTGCATTATGTCAGAAACCATAAACGTCATCATCACTTTGTAACAATCATGCGTTTTCTTGTTCTATTCTTCTTTCTGTTATTATGGGAATTTGCAGCAAGGCTTGAAATGATAGATACTTTCTTTTTCAGCAGTCCCTCCATGGTGGTTTCCTGCTTAATAAAAATGTTAAAGGACGGCTCTTTCCTTTCCAATACCGGTATTACTCTTATGGAAACATTAGTCAGTTTCCTGTTGGTTACACTGATCAGCCTTGTTACCGCCACTTTATTATGGTATTCAAAAACTCTGTCTGAAATACTGGAGCCTTATCTTGTAGTGCTGAACAGTCTTCCAAAATCCGCACTTGCTCCTTTGTTTATCGTCTGGCTGGGTACCGGAACAGATACTATTATTGTAGCAGGAATCTCCGTCGCATTATTCGGCTCCATTATCAGTCTTTATACAAGCTTTAAGCATGTAGATAAAGAAAAACTGAAGCTGATCTATACACTTGGGGGCAACAGGCTTACTGCATTAAAGAAAGTAGTTCTTCCGGCTTCTGTTCCGGCAATCTTAAGCAATATGAAGGTCAATGTCGGTCTTGCACTTGTTGGAGTCATTATCGGAGAATTCCTCGCTGCCAGACGGGGGCTCGGTTATCTGATCATCTATGGAACACAGGTATTTCAGCTGAATATGGTGATTACTTCCATTATCATTCTATGCGTGATCGCCATGGTATTATACCAGTGCATTCAGTTTGCAGAACACCTCTACAAAAAAAAGACAATATAAAAAAGCTGGAAAAGGGACTCGAACCCTCGACCTACTGATTACGAATCAGTTGCGCTACCAACTGCGCCATTCCAGCTTAATTACACAACAAAAATATTATAACCAGATTGTCTGATTTTGGCAAGCATTATTTATCAAGATGTACATCCATTTGGGGAAAGGGAATCCTGATCCCGGCATCATCCAGCGCATATTTTATCTTTTCAGTGATACGCCATTTCACCGGCCAGTAATCTTCTGCTTTTACCCATCCGCGAACAATCAGATTAACGCTGCTTTCTCCCAGACTGTCTACAAGGATAACCTTTTCCTCACTATCAAGAATACCCTCATCTTCTTTCAGAACTTTTGCTAATGCCTCTCTTGCTTTGCGGATATCTTCCTCATAAGCGATGCCTACGGAAATATCAACTCTTCTTTTGTCACACTTTGTATAATTAGTAATGCAGCCATTGGCAAGCGTGCCGTTTGGAAGAACAATGACCTTGTTATCAACAGTAGTCAGCTGGGTATAGAAAACATCTATCCCACTGACTATGCCTTCGTTTCCAAGTCCATCCTTAATATAATCGCCTGTGACAAAAGGCTTCAGGATTAAAATCAATACGCCTCCTGCAAAGTTACTTAAGCTTCCCTGAAGTGCCAGACCGATCGCTACACTGATAGATCCAAAAACAGCTATAATACTTGCCGCATCCACACCAAGCCATGAAGCAATCAGTATGATCAACAGAAAATACAACGCATATTTTGTAAAAGAATCTATGAAACGCACCGCACTTTCTTCCACACGGCTCCTTTGAAGTCCTTTTCTCAGGATGCTTCCGATTATCTTGATCAGTTGAGATCCTATGAGCAGCACCAGTATGGCCAGTACTACACGAAGTCCCAAATGAAACGCTTTTTCAGGCAGTTCTTCCAGAAATTTTTCAATTACACCAGAATTAGCACTTTCCAATTGCCTTCAATTCCTCCTCTGCTTTCTTTGCATTTTTGCGTTCTTTTTCTACAAGTTCTTCTGCCTGCTTTGCCTTTTTTAATGCCTCTTCTGCCGCCTTTTGTGCAATATCGGCTTCTTCTCTTGCTATTTTTGCAGCTTCTTCTGCTTCCTTAAGCCGCTTTATGGCAGCCTGCTCAGCTTTTTTCTTTTCTATCTCATTTTTTTCCTTCTTTGTATACGGTATATAGGAATAGATAACAAGGGAAAGCGGTGCCATTTTTATCTGAATGGAATAAGGTCTTCCGTCCGCTTCTTCCTCTGCTGCATTTTTCGCTCTCGTTCCGCGGCTGCTCTTTCCGCCATAAATCTTATTATCTGTATTTAAGAGTTCCTTATATTTTCCTTCATAGGGAACACCTACCGTAAATTCCTGCTCCACACCTGCAAAATTGGCAACTACAAGAAGAGTATCCTCTATTTTATCTGTCTTTCTGATGTAAGAAAGCATGCAGCGGTCAGGTGAAATACAGTTAATCCATTCAAAGCCATCCCATGAGGTGTCCTTTGCATATAACGCAGGTTTTTCCTTATACAGGAAATTTAAATCCTTCATCAACTGATTAATGCCTTTATGCTCCTCATATTGGAGAAGGCTCCACTCTGTCTGTCTTGTTTCATCAAATTCCTTAAATTCCGCAATATCCTGTCCCATAAATAACAGCTTTTTGCCGGGGTGTGTCATCATATATCCGTAAGTCAGACGTAAGTTTGCAAATTTATCTTCTTTCGTACCCGGCATCTTGCCGATCATGGTTGCTTTCCCGTGAACCACTTCATCATGAGAAAATACTGTCATAAAATTCTCACTGTACTGATAAATCATGCTGAAGGTCAGTTCATTGTGATGATGGGCGCGGAAAAAGGGATCAAGACTTATATAGGAAAGATAATCATTCATCAGTCCCATATTCCATTTCATATCAAATCCAAGTCCGTCATCTTCCGGGCTTGCTGTTACCTTGGGCCATGCAGTAGATTCTTCTGCAATCATATAAACGCCCGGATTTCTTTTCTTCATAACAGAATTCAGATGTTTTAAAAATTCCACAGCTTCCAGATTCTCATTGCCGCCGTAAATATTGGCAACCCACTCTCCGTCCTGTTTGCCATAATCAAGATACAGCATGGAAGCTACTGCATCCATACGGATACCGTCTATATGATACTTTTCTACCCAGTAAAGTGCATTGGAGATCAGATAATTGGATACCTGTGGCCTTCCGTAATTATAAATCAGTGTGCCCCAGTGCGGATGCGCTCCCTTTCTGGGATCAAAATGCTCATAAAGACACGTGCCGTCAAATTTGGCAAGTCCATAACTGTCTCTCGGGAAATGAGCCGGAACCCAGTCAAGAATCACGCCGATTCCCGCCTGATGCAGGGTATCAACAAGAAACATAAAATCCTCTGCACTTCCATACCTTGCAGTGGGCGCATAATAACCGATCACCTGATATCCCCAGGAGGCATCTAACGGATGTTCCATGACAGGCATTAACTCCACATGAGTGTATCCCATTTCCTTTATATAATCTACGATTGCAGGAGCAAGTTCCCTGTAATTCATATATTCTCCCGTATCATTATCCCTTTTAAAGGAACCAAGGTACATTTCATAAACACTGACAGGAGCATCTTTCACCTGCTTTTGAATCCGTGTCTTCATCCAGGCATCATCTTTCCACTCATAAGAAAGCTCTCTTACCACGGATGCGGTTTCAGGACGCAGCTGCTGTCCAAAAGCGTAAGGATCTGCCTTTAAACTGATAATATCCCCTTTTGACTTGATCTCATATTTGTAGCATTCTCCTGGTTTCACATCAGGAATAAAAATTTCAAAGATTCCACACTCCTGGTTTTTTCTCATCTGATGGCGTCTTCCGTCCCAGTGATTAAAATCGCCCACAACACTGACACGGATAGCATTAGGTGCCCAAACTGCAAAAAAAGTACCGGCTGTTCCCTGTATCGTCATGGGATGGGCACCAAGCATTTCATAAGATTCATATAAAATACCGGCATTCAGTTTATCAGCATCCTTCTTCTCCATGCCATAGGTATATCTGTATGCATCCTTTACCTTCTCTGTAATGCCTTCCGCATAATGAACCTCATATTCATACTGCTCAGGCACTTTACCCGGCAACAGACAGGCAAAGAAACCGGCCTCATCCACTTTTTCCATCTTTTTCTTCTTATCTGCCGAAAGTACAAGATAAACTTCCTCTGCATCCGGCTGGAATGTCTGGAATAGTGTACTTTTACCGGCAGTATGGGGACCCAATATCTCATGGGGATTATCATCCTCCGAATAGATAATTCCTTCAATACGCGGCCAGTTCATTAACTTATATAACTTATTCTCCATATAGGATTTCCCCCGTTTTCTTCTATTAAAGAATTTATATTCTTTAGAAATATTTTATCAAAGATATCTGTACAGTACAAGTCTCAAGTGCTACAATCTAACTATCATAAATGAAGGATGTGTAACATATGTACGAAACATTAAATGCAAAAGATTTCGACTTTTTAAGTGAAAGTGACAAGGAACTTTTAAACCGGGTAAGTGCTTATTCTTCCAAAGTAATCGGAGATGTGGATCCTCAAAAGATGCGTATTTCCGAACAGCTTGAAAAATTAAAACCGGTCATGCAGGAAATTGCTGCTGAGAGGAAAACCACCCTGGAAGATATTTTCATCAAGTATATGGATCTTGCCAGTCTTGTCCTTGCAAAAAAAGATCAGAAATTCAAAGAAGATATGCAGGATCTGGATATCACGGAATTTTAATCAATCCATAAAAAAGACAGCGGAATTTTACTTCCGCTGTCCTCTTTTGTTATATCCTTACATTTATTTAACAACTCTTACTCTGAATACGCCTTCAATCGACTGAAGCTTATCTATCATTGCTTTCTCAGCCGGCTGTTCAAGATCGATCATGGTATATGCCACTTCTCCTTTTGACTTATTCATCATATCTGTAATATTGATTCCCTCATCACCAAAACATGCTGCAAACTTGGTGATCATATTGGCAATATTCTTATGGAAAATTGCCACACGCCCTGCCTGGGAACATACACCCATATCGCAGTTCGGATAATTCACACTGTTTACAATATTTCCGTTCTTCAGGTAATTCATCATTTCCTTAACAGCCATTTTAGCACAGTTATCTTCGGATTCTTCTGTGGAAGCTCCAAGGTGCGGGATTACGATACATCCCTCCTGTCCTGCTGTTGTAGGATTCGGGAAATCCGATACATATTTACGAATCTTTCCTGATTTAATTCCCTCAAGCACATCCTTCTCATTTGCGAGAAGGTCTCTTGCAAAGTTGAGAATAATAACGCCATCTTTCATTCTGGCAATGGCATCCTTATTGATCATGCCCTTGGTAGAATCAAGAAGAGGTACATGTATCGTTATAATATCACAATTTTCATAGATATCTTCTACGTTCAGAACATGCTTTACATCACGGCTCAAGTTCCAGGCTGCATCCACAGATACATAAGGATCATATCCATATACTTCCATGCCAAGATGCTTCGCCACATTGGCAACCTTTACGCCAATGGCTCCAAGACCGATAATACCAAGCTTTTTGCCAAGTATCTCTGTACCCGCAAATTTCTTCTTTTCCTTTTCGGCAGCTTTGGCGATGTTCTCATCATCCTTAGCTGACTGAACCCAGTTAATACCGCCGATCACATCTCTTGAGGCAAGCAGCATTCCCGCTATGACAAGTTCCTTGACACCGTTGGCATTGGCACCTGGTGTATTGAAAACAACGATTCCCTTTTCTGCACATTTATCAAGAGGAATATTATTAACACCGGCACCTGCTCTTGCTACTGCAAGGAGATTTTCAGACAATTCCATATCATGCATTGCCGCACTTCTTACCAGAATGCCTTCCGCTTCATTCACATCCTCTGTCTTTGAAAATTCTTCTGTAAAATCATCAAGTCCAACCTTTGAAATCGGATTTAAGCAATAATATTTAAACATCTTAATTTCCTCCGCTATGCATTATTTTTCTCAAATTCACGCATGAATTCTACCAGTTTTTCTACGCCTTCGATAGGCATAGCATTGTAAATGCTGGCACGCATACCGCCAACGGTTCTGTGACCTTTCAGATTTTCAAAACCGGCTTCCTTTGCTTCCTTAACGAACTTAGCATCCAGATCTGCATCACCTGTTATAAACGGCACATTCATAAGAGACCTGTCTTCTTTTCTGACAGTTCCCTTAAAGAGTTTGCTTTCATCAAGAAAATCATAAAGGATTTTAGCCTTTTTCTCGTTGCGTTCTTTCATTACTTCAAGACCGCCCATCTTCTTCAACCACTTAAATACCTTACCACAGATATAAATACCGTAAGCAGGAGGAGTATTATATAAGGAATCTGCATCTGCATGAATCTTATATTTCAACATGGTAGGTGTTCCCGGAAGAGTGTCCTCTGTAATCAGATCTTCCCTGATGATGACGATCACGACACCTGCAGGGCCGATATTCTTCTGAACACCGCCATAGATAACACCATATTTTGTAACATCCACAGGCTCAGATAAAAAGCAGGATGAAACATCCGCTACCAGAGTATGCCCTTTGGTGTTTGGAAGTGTTTTGAACTTGGTGCCATAAATAGTATTGTTCTCGCAGATATATACATAATCAGCATCTTCGGGAATATCAAGATCGGAACAATCCGGAATATAAGAAAAAGTCTTATCTGCTGATGAAGCAACTTCAACGGCATCACCATAGATTTTCGCTTCCTGATATGCTTTCTTTGCCCATTGACCGGTTACAATGTAAGCAGCCTTCCTGTTTTTCATCAGATTCATGGGAATCATGGCAAACTGCTGGCTTGCACCGCCCTGTAAAAACAATACCTTGTAATTATCGGGAATCTTCATCAGGTCTCTTAAATCTGCTTCCGCTTCCTTAATAATGGTATCATAAGCCTTGGAACGATGGCTCATTTCCATGACTGACATGCCTGTTCCTCTGTAATCTAACATTTCATCTGCAGCTTCTTTTAATACTTCTTCAGGTAAAACTGCCGGACCTGCTGAAAAGTTGTAAACTCTAGCCACTTTAGCTTCCTCCTGTCAGGGCTTTCCCCGCATATTTAGTATGAATACTACTCAAAAAATCATTTCCTCATATTTTAAACCGATTTAACACTTTAGTCAACTGCTTTAATAAAACATGATACAGGGTGTTCCTATTTCCACCATATCATATAATTTTGAAACTTCTTCCTCCGGGGTATTAATACAGCCATGAGAACCATTCTTAATATAAATATCTCCGCCATACTCCTTCCTCCATGAGGAATCATGAATACCAATATTTCCGTTTACCGGAATCCAGTATTTCACAAAAGCAGTATAACCCTCTCCCCGAAGGGTTCTGTTTTTCTGTTTTCCATATACATAATTGGTTCCACAGGGTGTTCCCCTTTTCAAAGAAGTATTGCCTGTTACCACCGGTGTTTCTATGACAAGTTCTCCCTCTTTATAATAATAAAGCATCTGTTCTGTCATATCCACCTCAATATAAGTATCCCCTATATCGTTAAGTCCCTGTTTCTGCGCCATCTGCGTATATTGTGGTGTATGTA
>JBJEMT010000102.1:0-4095 GCA_051879815.1 Suilimivivens sp.
AAGGACAGCAGGCATATTGGTACGGCGAAGAACTGCCAGATTGGGACGTTCATTGACGCCATGATTGACAAAGCCAACCATTTCAAGCTGTCTGTTAATATTTGAAGCCATTTCTGCAGCCGGACCGTATTTATTATAAACAAGAGATTCAACCCCTGTATACTGATTGTCATAGGGACTTGAATTACGGTGGATAGAGACAAAATAATCCGCACCGGCCGCATTTGCCTGTGCTGCTTTTTCGGCAGGCGTTTCATATACATCGCTTGTACGTGTATAGATAACATTAACGCCATGATTACTGAGAATGTTTCCGACAGCTAATGCAAGGCGCAGATTATCATCTTTTTCCATACGACCAAGATAAGTGGCGCCGAAATCGGAACCGCCATGTCCGGCATCAATTACTACTGTAGCCATAGATACCTCTTAAGAATACGCTTTTAATATTGTATGATAATAACAAAGAAAAGGTGAACGGAAATATGAGTGCAAAAGAGAAAAAATCATTTGAAATAGATATGTGTACAGGAACTCTTTTACCGAAAATACTGATCTTTACCCTTCCGCTTATTCTTTCAGGCATTTTACAGCTTTTGTTCAATGCGGCAGATGTGGTAGTAGTTGGAAGATTTGCAGGGAATGAGTCATTGGCTGCAGTTGGTTCTACCAGTGCTTTAACAAATCTTTTGGTAAACCTGTTTATTGGTCTTTCTGTAGGTGTCAATGTACTTGTGGCAAGATATTATGGTGGTAAGAAGGATGATGAAGTAAGCAGTACGGTACACACAGCCATTATTATCAGTATAGCGGGGGGAATTTTTCTTGCCGGATTCGGATTTATGGCTTCAAGACCCTTACTTCAATGGATGGATACACCGGAAAATGTAATTAATCTTTCTATACTTTATATGCGGATTTATTTTTTGGGAATGCCGGTAATGCTTTTGTATAATTTTGGAAGTGCTATTTTAAGGGCAATTGGAGATACAAGAAGACCCCTGTATTATCTTATGATAGCAGGTGTTATTAATGTGATTTTAAATCTTTGCTTTGTGATTGGTCTTCATCTGGGAGTTGCAGGTGTAGCCCTTGCTACAGTGATTTCACAGTGTGTATCTGCGGGGCTGATCATCAGATGTCTGCTACAGAGTGATGGCTGTTTTAAAATTTCGATGGAAAAGATGCATATGAACTGGGACAAGTTCGGAAGAATTGTCCGCATTGGTCTTCCGGCAGGCATTCAAGGTTCCCTGTTTTCTATTTCCAATGTACTGATTCAATCTTCAGTTAATTCCTTTGGTGCTATCGCTATGGCGGGAAATACAGCAGGAAGTAATATTGAGGGATTTGTTTATACATCCATGAATGCAGTACATCAGACGGCGATAAGCTTTACCGGACAGAATCTTGGAGGTAAAAAGCTGGAACGGATCAATAAGATCCTGATAGAATGTTTGATTATCGTTACTTTTATTGGTCTGGTAATGGGGAATGGAGCTGTATTCTTTGGTAATCAATTGCTTGGTCTGTATTCCACAGATGAAGAAGTGATTCTCTATGGACTTAAAAGAATGAGTATCATCTGTACTACATATTGTCTATGCGGTATCATGGATGTGCTGGTGGGCAGCATCAGAGGACTTGGCTATGCAGTTATGCCTATGATCGTGTCTCTGCTGGGCGCCTGTGTTTTTCGAGTTATCTGGATATATACCATATTTCAATGGAACAGAACGCTGGAAACTCTTTATCTTTCTTATCCGATTTCCTGGGCGCTGACGGCTTTAGTACATGTTATATGTTTTATCATTGTAAGAGGAAAGATAGAGAAGAAATTGAGATAAAAACAGGTTAAAATAGACCAAAATGAAAGAATGGATGGGAATAAAAATGAAACAACGGAAATATAAAGCAATTATTTTTGATCTGGACGGAACACTCCTTAATACTCTGGAGGATTTGAAAGATAGTGTTAATTATGGTCTTAGGAAGTATGGAATGCCGGAACGTACTCTGGAAGAGATACGGCACTTTGTAGGAAACGGAGTACAGAAGCTGGTAGAGCGTGCTGTTCCGGAGGAGACCTCAAAGGATGATTTGGAAGCGGTATTTGCAGCCTTCAAGGAATATTATGCGGTTCATTGCAATGATAAAACAAGGCCATATTCGGGAATTTCGGAATTGCTTGCAGAAATGAAAAAGCGTGGCTATCAGATGGCGATTGTATCCAACAAACTGCAGTCCGGTGTAGATGCATTGAAGGAATTATATTTTAAAGATTATATAACAGTTGCTATTGGCGGAAAAGAAGATATGCCGAAAAAACCGGCGCCCGATATGGTAATTGAGGCATTAAGACAGCTTGGAACGGAAAAAGAGAATGCCGTATTTGTGGGAGATTCTGAAGTGGATATTGCAACGGCAGTCAATGCCAAAATGGATTGTATTACTGTGGCATGGGGATTCCGTACCAGGCAGGAGCAGGAAGAAGCCGGTGCAACCGTATTTGCCAATAATCCTATGGAAATCATGGAACTGCTATAAAATATAAAACAATAATGACAGAGTAGTAGTTATGTTGAAATCGGATGATGAAAATATAACTACTTTTTTATAATTATATTGACATATATTGTATATATATGATATATACAATATATAAACACCTGAAGAAAATCCGGATACTATTAGAGGTGGAAGATGAACATAATAATCAGTAATTCAAGTGATAAGCCTATTTATGAGCAGATTACTACACAAATTAAAGCTATGGTCATGAACGGACAATTGAAGGAAGGGGATATTCTTCCTTCCATGCGAACTCTGGCAAAAGAACTTCGTATCAGCGTGATCACAACAAAAAGGGCATATGAGGATCTGGAGCGGGATGGCTTTATTACCACAGTGGTGGGGAAAGGCAGCTTTATTAAAGCAGCCGATATAAGACTGGTGAGAGAAGAAAGACTAAAGCAGATTGAAGAACTGCTTTATAAAGCAGTTTCTCTTGCAGAACAAAGCGGTATTCAAAAAGAGGAAATCATGGAAATTCTGGATATCTTATATCAGGAAATATGATGGAAGGAAAAAATCTGAAAGGCAGGACACTTGATATAGTAGGAAAAGGGAGAAATTATGAATGGAGAAAATGCAATTGTTGTAAGAAATCTGACTAAGCGTTATAAAGATTTTTTGTTAGATAACATATGTTTTGAAATACCAAAAGGCGCTGTCGTTGGTTTTGTCGGAGAAAACGGAGCAGGGAAAAGCACAACGATCAAAGCGATTCTTGGTCTTATGCCTGTTGATGGAGGAGAAATTGAGCTGCTGGGACATCAGATTATGCAGGACAAATATGAGGAAGCGTGGAAGGAAGAAATCGGTGTAGTTTTTGATGAATGCAACTTTCCCCTGACATTAAAGGTGAAGGAAATCAAAACAGTGATGAAAAATATTTACCGTACATGGGATGATGAGAAATTTACAGATTATCTGACGCGGTTTGGTATCCCTCAGGAAAAGAAGGTCAAAGAGTTGTCTAAAGGTATGAAGATGAAGCTTTCCATAGCAACAGCCTTGGCACATGACAGCAAATTGTTGATCCTGGATGAGGCAACAGGAGGTCTTGATCCGGTGATCAGAAATGAAATACTTGATTTATTCAGAGAATTTATTGAAGACGAAGAGCATACCATATTTTTTTCTTCTCACATAACATCTGATATTGAAAAGATTGCAGATTATGTGATGCTCATTCATCAAGGCCAGCTTTTTTTTGCGGAGAATAAGGATGAATTACTTTATCATTATGGTATTGTGAGATGTACCAGAGAGCAGGCTTCTTTAATCCCGGAGGATATTATTGTAGGAAAAGATGAGAATCAATTTGAGACATCTGTGCTGATCAGGGACAAAGAACTTTTACGGGAAAACGGATTTGAGGGTAAGGCGAAAGAAATCAGTCACAGTGAGCCGGTAATCGACCGGGCAGGGATTGAGGATGTGCTGCTCTATATTGTGAAAAATAAAGATAATAGTAGATAAACGGAAATAGAGGGAATGTTATGAAGGGTCTTATTTTAAAGGATTTATATG
>JBJEMT010000103.1:0-4056 GCA_051879815.1 Suilimivivens sp.
ATGATCTAACCTTCATGTTAAACCCTCCTTTCAAAAAAGACCGTTTTACATTATAGCATGGCAAACTAACAAATGCAATACCCCAAAAAATAATTTTTTAAAAGCATTGCATTTGCATTTTTAACATTTACCATAAAAATTGCTTTTCGTGGTTTTATTTATCTCTCCAGATGATTCTTCCTTTTGAAAGATCATAGGGAGATAATTCCAGTGTTACTTTGTCGCCGGGTAAGATACGGATAAAATTCTGTCTTAGCTTGCCACTGATATGTGCCAAAACTTTGTGACCATTTTCCAATTCTACCTGAAACATGGTATTTGGGAGTTTTTCAATTACTGTCCCTTCAATTTCAATTACATCAGCCTTTGACATTTGCTACCTCCTTATTTTTTGCTCTGACTTTAATTGCAAACTTGATTTCTTCATTATATATGGTCTGTGCGCTTCTGATTTTTTCAGCAAGTGCTTCATCAATACCTGTCTTTACCGGTTGTACATGCTTTCTTTTCTTTTTCTTGGGATTCTCGATGGTCCTTATTTTTCCGTCAGCAAGATAAACGTATTCGCCTTCTTCTTTTATTATTATATACATCCGGCCTTTATCGTGTCCTGCCATGGAAACTGCAAACATTCCTGTCATTCTTTACCTCTTATCATTCTATCCCTTTGCACCGTCCGGCAGAGTAAGGATTTCAGGATCCCCCTCTGTGATCAGTACGGTATTTTCATAATGAGCCGAAGGAGAACCGTCCTCTGTCACTACAGTCCAGTCATCATCCATCCACTCCACATAACAGCTTCCCATATTGATCATGGGTTCTATGGCAAGGGTCATACCGGGCTGCAGCTTAATTCCCCGTCTCCATTGTTTAAAGTTCGGAATCTGAGGATCCTCATGGAGATGAGTTCCGATTCCGTGTCCTACCAGATCTCTTACGATTCCGTAACCGAATTTACTGACATATCTGTCAATGGCATTTGAAATATCATAAAGATGACAACCGGCTCTGGCAAATTTAATTCCTTCAAAGAAGCTTTGTCTTGTGACCTCTATAAGTTGTCTGGTCTCTTCAGAGATATTCCCAACCGGATAAGTCCTCGCCGCATCGGAGTGATATCCTTTATAGATAAGTCCGGCATCCAGGCTGACGATATCGCCCTCCTGTAATATCCTTTCCTTTTTGGGAATTCCATGTACAACCTCTTCGTTCACGGAAACACAGATGGATGCAGGATAGCCGTTATAATTAAGGAAATTGGGTTCACATCCGTAGCTTCTGATCAGCTTTTCTCCCAGAGCATCAATATCCCATGTGGAAATTCCGGGTCTGATAGCTTCCTTAAGTCTGTCATGTACTTCAGAGAGAATTCTGCAGGATTCCCGCATAAGTTCAATTTCTCTTGCGGATTTAATTGTTACTGCCATACTGTATGCCTCCGTTTAAGTCTGCTCATCTTTGCAAAAGGCAGGCAGCTTAACCAAGGATTGCCACGATAGCTGCAAATACATCTTTCATATCCACAGTACCGTCAACTGTCCTGAGCACACCCTTTTTGCTGTAAAAATCAATCAGGGGCTGCGTCTGCTCGTGATACACATTAAGACGGTTCTTTACGGTTTCCGGCTTATCGTCATCACGAAGCACCAACTCTTTACCACATACATCACAGATTCCCTCTTTCTTAGGAGGAATATGTTCGATATGATAAGTTGCTCCGCAAGCAAGGCAGGCACGTCTGCCGCCCATTCTCTTGATAATATTTTCATCCGGTACTTCTACATTGATCGCATAGTCGATCTTGTCACCAAGCTCTGTTAAAGCCTTATCAAGTACCTCTGCCTGAGGAATGGTTCTTGGGAAACCGTCCAGAACATATCCGTTCTTGCAGTCGTCCTTAGCCACTCTGTCAAGAAGTATCTTAACCGTCAGTTCATCAGGAACAAGAAGTCCCTGATCCATATATTTCTTGGCTTCCATACCAAGCTCTGTACCGTTTTTGATGTTTGCTCTGAAGATGTCACCTGTAGAGACATGAGGAACATTATATCTTTCAGCAATCATTTTAGCCTGTGTGCCTTTTCCGGCACCGGGTGCACCTAACATGATGATTTTCATAATTTACTCCTTTACGAAACAAGAGGTCAGGAGAAATATACGACTGCATATTCTCCATAACCTCTAATTCTCAGTTAATCTTAGTCATTTAAAAAGCCTTTATAATTACGCACCAGCATCTGGGATTCAATCTGCTTCATTGTTTCAAGAACAACGCTGACAATAATGATCAGGCTGGTTCCTCCAAAGGATACGGAAGCATTGAACACACCGTTAAATACGTAAGGAATTACACATACGATGGTCAGACCTACGGCTCCGATGAAGATAATGTAACTCAGGATTTTTGTTAAGTAATCGCTGGTGGGCTTACCGGGTCTGATACCGGGAATAAATCCACCTGACTTTTTCATATTTTCTGCAATTTCCAGAGGATTGAAGGTAATGGATGTATAGAAATACGCAAAGAAAACAACCAGTACAACATACACCACAAGACCTATGGAATAAACGGGATCTTTGGGATTACACCAGTTAGAGGAATTAAGTCCCTTTAAAACGTGTGCCCACACTCCTGTTCCGCTGTATCCGACAAAACTACAGATAATAATGGGAAGCTGCATTAAGGATGATGCGAAGATAATAGGAATAACACCTGCCGTATTTACCTTTAAAGGAATAGAAGATGTCTGTCCTCCTACCATTCTCCTTCCCTGCATCTTTTTTGCATACTGAACGGGAATCTTACGTACTCCGTCGTTCAGAATGATAACCAGAACAACCATTCCGATGATAATTGCAAAAATTATAACTGCTGCAAGAACTGCTGTCGCAATGGGTTTACCAAATACAAACTGTTCAAACAGCTGTGCGATATCCTGAGGAATTCTTGAAATAATATTAATGACAAGGACTATGGAGATACCGTTTCCCACGCCATTCTCGGTAATTCTTTCACCAATCCACATAAGGAATGCACTTCCTGCTGTGAGTGCTGCAATAACAGTGATCACATTGAGAGCATTGAAATTTTCAAGAAGTCCGCTGCGTCCGAATGTGACCGACATAGCTGTTGATTCAAGTAAAGCAAGTCCTACCGTTACATAACGGGTAATGGAAGCTATCTTTTTTCTTCCGTCCTCTCCGTCCTTCTGCATTTCTTCCAGCTTCGGAATGGCAATTGTCAAAAGCTGCATGATAATGGAAGATGTAATATAGGGTGTAATATTCAATGCAAGGATAGACATATTTAAAAAGGAACCACCCGTAAATGCATCGAAAAAGTTGAACGCATCGCCAGTCTGCTGTGCAAACCAGTTAGAAAAATAATTTCTGTCTACACCCGGCACAGGCAGCTGTGATCCCAAACGGATCACAACTAACATGGCAAATGTAAATAATAATTTATTCCTTATCTCTTTAATTTTAAATGCGTTTTTTAAGGTTTCAAACATTAGATCACCTCTGCTGTTCCACCAATAGCCTCAATCTTTTCCTTTGCAGATTCACTGAACGCATTTGCTTTAACTGTAAGCTTCTTGGTAATTTCTCCGTTTCCGAGGATCTTAACGCCATCTTTAGGGTTCCTAACGACTCCTGCTTCGATCAATGCATCAATATCAACAACAGCTCCGTCTTCAAATCTATCAAGTGCACTTAAGTTAATTCCTACGATGTCCTTATGACTGGGGCAGGTAAAGCCTCTCTTAGGAATTCTTCTGTATAAAGGCATCTGACCACCTTCAAAGCCGGGTCTTGGTGCTCCTGAACGAGCCTTCTGACCTTTGTGACCCTTGCCGGCTGTCTTGCCATTTCCTGAACCGTGTCCACGACCTCTTCTAAAATTATCACTCTTAGTAGAACCTTCTGCAGGTCTTAAATTAGATAATTCAATTGAGTGTTCTGTACTCATTTGTGACACCTCCTTATCTTTTCTTATTAAGCTTCTTCAACTTTAACTAAATGTCTGATCTGCTGAATCTGTCCTCTTGTAGCTGC
>JBJEMT010000104.1:0-4041 GCA_051879815.1 Suilimivivens sp.
CTATTCTAAAATAAGAATAAGAAATAAATTTGAGATAAATAATGACTCACCTAAAACAGCCGTAAGAAGATTGATTAAAGAATATGGGCTAAGTGAGTGAACACTGTTTGAATGGTAAAATTTCTGGAAGTTAAGACTCAGTCGAAACCATTTTGCTTTTGCCAAGATGGTAGGTGGCTTCTGAAAATTAAAATAATGATATATAATTTTACAAAAAATATAATAAGAATAGTGTTATAGATTGATGAATTTAATGATTTTTGGTATACTATTACTGGAAGATGGGAGAAGCTTTATTAATGAAATTCGAGTGGGACGAAAGTAAAAATTCTTTGAATAAAGAGAAGCACAAAATTTCCTTTGAAACGGCAGCACATGTTTTTGATGATCCCTATTATATTGAAATGTTTGACTTTGAGCATAGTGTTGAGGAAGATAGGTATATTGCAATAGGAAAAGTCGGAGAAGTTTTATTTGTGGTATTTACAGAGAGAAAAGATATTGTCAGATTGATTTCAGCAAGGCTTGCAACCAATGCAGAAAGGGAGCTTTATTATGACCAAAACATTCATTATTGAAAATGGACAAAAACCTACAGAAGAACAGCTTAAGGAAGTTGAAGAAGCGAAAAAAAGTCCTATCGTCTTTGATGAAGATTGTCAAGAGCTTTCTCCAGCTATGTTAAAAGCATTTAGAAGTGCTGTTGTTCAGCGAAATCGAAATAGAAACGCATAAAGCGATATCATACAGCGTACCGAAAATTCGGCGAATGGCATCGTGATAATAAGATATATTTTTTAGAAGGCAAAATACGTATAAAGGAATATATACAGAAATGAGGAGAAAAGGTGAGAATTATAGCAAGAAAGTGTGTAGCATAGTTTAGGCTATTTTATGGTTCAAATGAGAAAAGAAGAAGTATGCTTACGGTTGACTGATCGGATATTTACATATATTATTTAAATGAAATGCGGCAGATGTAAAAATAAGCCGAAATAAAATTAAAATAATATGCGGGATAATGGGTATGCTTATAGCGAGGTGATAGGAATGATTGATAAATATAAGCTTCCTAAGGATCAGAAGCTTTTTACTGTTGATGAATTAAAAAAAGCAGGATTTTCTCATTACAAAATCAATCAGCTGGTAGAGGAAGGTGTACTGTTAAAACTGAATAAAAAATTTTATGAAAATAGAAATTATCAGGGTGAAGAATCGGACTTTCACTATGTTTCTGCTTATGCACCTAAAGGTGTAGTCTGCCTTATGAGTGCTGCGGCTTATTATAATCTGACAACATACAGGCCAGATGCTATAGATGTTGCAATTAATAGAAAAGCGAAGGTTTCAACGATGCCGAACTGGCCGGAGCTGTCGGTATATTACTACGCAGATGATCGATTCGAAATAGGAATTCAAACCGTACAAGAGGGTAAAAATCAATTTAAAATATATGACATTGAAAAAACAGTTGTAGATATAGTATTCTTCCGTGAGCGAGTTGGTATTGAGGAGACAAAGGAAGTGCTTGTTAATTATCTTAAACGGAAGGATAGAAATCTTAACAGACTACTTCGATATGCCCAGCTGCTTAAATGTGGAGATATTATGAAGACATATCTGGAGGTGCTTGTATGATAAGTGCTATATCTGAAAAAACAGATTGAAGAATCAAGCCAAAGTGGACGGAAAAACAATGCAGGATGAGTTGGTAACTTATGGATTGGAACGAACAATTTATAGGTTATCTATTTCAAAATATGCAGAACGTTTTACCTTAAAAGGCGGTATTTTTCTGTATGCATTATTTGATGGAAATTTTGCAAGAGTCACTATGGATATAGACCTTTTGGCTCAGCAGATGTCTAATGATACAGAAGAGATTTGAGAGGTCTTACACATCAAAAAACAAAAAAGAGTCAGTTCTTATGGGATCTTGTTGAATTGTCCTACGATATGGAATGTGAGCCTGAAGAGTGGGAAGCATTACAACTTGAGCGCTATATAAATCAGGAAAGAAATCCGGAACTGAGAGAAGCGCTTGTTAGTGTATAATTTTAATTGGCAAAAATAAAGGGAAGAAGTAAAAATACCTCTTCCCAATCATACAGTTTTTCTTTATGATGTTAACTGCGAAGAAAAAACACGTAAAGGAGACTGTATGATGAATACCATTGTAGAGGAAAAATTGATTTCTTTCAAGGAGTTGGAGCAAAAAGTTTTTAAATATGTCTGTGAGCTAGGGTGCGAAATTACCCGGATAATACTGGAGTCCTATGACAAGGAACTTGCAGCTTCCAGGGATACCAAACAGTATCGTGACAAAGGCGGTCGTAAAACCAGCATAAAAACAGTATACGGAGATGTGGAATACTGGCGCAGGGTATACCGTACCAACCTTGAGGATGGTGAAAAGGCTTATGTCTATCTTCTTGACGAAGCCATGCAGATGGATAAAATAGGGCTGATATCCACCAATCTTGCTGAAAAGATAGCCATGACAGTAACGGAGTCCCCTTACCGTGTTACAGCAGACGAGATAAGCAGCACTTGCGGACAGAGCATCAGTGCAGGCGGTGTATGGAACATAATGCAGCGTCTTGGTGAGCGAATCAGCGAAGAGGAAGAACATGCGGTAAAGCAGATGAATGCAGATCGAACGGAAGGTAAAAAAGAAATACCGGTGCTTTTTGAGGAAATGGATGGCGTATGGCTCCATATGCAGGATAAGAACCACAAAAGGATGAAGAAGCAGGAAATGAAGGTATTTACCATGTATGAGGGCTGGGATGCAGAAAAAGAGAAGCAGAACCGCAGCACCCTTGTGGAAAAGACAATGCTTGCAGGCATGGAAAAAAGCAGCGAATTCCATGAAAAGCGGGAGGCGTGCATCAGGAAGAAATATAATGCGGATGAAATAGGACAGCGTATTCTCAATGGTGATGGAGGCGGCTGGATAAAGGAACCTTATGACCCAGAAGTTATTTTCCAGCTTGACCGATATCATGTGTATAAAGAAATTACAAGGAGAATCGGGGATAAACAGGCACAGGAGGAAATTCGCCGATTGTTCGATGAGGAAAAACCGGAAGAGATGCTGGAGTATATCAAAGTATACGCAACAAGCGTGGAAAGTCCGGATGAAAAAGATAAGCGAAGCAAGAATGCCAGGGAATTATATAAATACCTGGAAAACAATAGAGATGGATTACTGCCCTATGATAAACAGGGTAAAGCAATACCAGAGCCACAGGAAGGTATCGTATACAAAGGTATGGGAGTACAGGAAAGTCAGAATTGTACGGTAATTACCTTAAGGATGAAAAACCGAAGGATGCGCTGGTCAGTGAACGGAGCCAACAACCTTGCAAAAGCACTGTACCGCAAGGAAAACAAGGAACTGATTGAAACAATTGACCGATATACAGATGGCCTGATATTTACAATACAGATGCAGGAAATCGTAGAAACTTTAAGTGCCGCCAAGGCACCGAAGAAGGACGGAAAAGGAAATCCGTATGTAGATGTGGTAAACGCACACATGCCACTGCTGGAAGCCATGCAGACGGCATCAAGAAAGGCATTTAAGAGAGCTTTTTGTTAATAGAAATAAGTGAAGCCCGACAGGGTTTATTTGGTGTACAAAAAACAGGTCTAATGTCATTGAGAAAAAACAGTAAAAAGTTGCCAACGTTTACTTGACACAAACTATTTTATATTTTATATTGAAATATAACTTTAAAACATATAAAATGAATGAGTAAGAAATTGTGATTTTGCAGGGAAACTGTTATACTGTGAATAATAGAGACAGAGCAATATGGAATGGGTAATTTGTGTATACGAAGAATAGGAAAATATGAAATCAAAAAAACAAAATGAAAAAGGAAAGAAAGATTTACAGGATAAAGTATTTATATTCGTACAGATCGTTCTGATTTTGATCATGCTGGTCCTGATCTGGAAGATCGGTAGTTATATAGTGGATGATTACAGGAGCAGAGACTTCTCACGGAAGCTTCAGGAGACTGTTGTGATTCG
>JBJEMT010000105.1:0-59823 GCA_051879815.1 Suilimivivens sp.
AAAAGGTGCACATGGTCTTGAGGAACGTGGCGTTTACAGAATTCACCAGTTTGAGAAACAGGAAATGATTGTAGTATGTAAGCCTGAGGATTCTGCTATGTGGTTTGATAAATTATGGCAGAACACAGTAGATTTGTTCCGCTCCATGGATATTCCTGTAAGAACCATTGAATGTTGTTCAGGAGATCTTGCCGATCTGAAAGTGAAATCTTATGATGTGGAAGCCTGGTCACCGAGACAGAAGAAATATTTTGAGGTAGGAAGCTGCTCTAATCTTGGTGATGCCCAGGCAAGAAGATTAAAAATCAGAGTAAATGGAGAAAACGGCAAATACTTTGCGCATACATTAAATAATACAGTTGTTGCTCCTCCCAGAATGCTGATTGCATTTCTTGAGAATAATTTACAGGCAGATGGTTCTGTCAGAATTCCGGAAGTGTTGCAGCCTTACATGGGTGGCATGAAGGAAATCAGGTAATCAGGAAAAGACCTGCATGACGCGAAGCGTGACAATATAGAAGCAGGAGGTGAAATCTTTGCATAAATATTTGCGGGCAATAGGATTTAGTAAACTGACAGACAGAAAAGAACTGCAAAAACTCCTGACGGATATTGTAGTTAACGGAACGGACAGAGCATATACTTCAAATAGTGAGAAAACTCTTCTTGCAGAATTTAGCAAAGATTTTGCTGAGAGCATGGGAATCGCTGTTTGCGGTGAATTTGATGAAGATGATAAGTTTACCTATGATTATTACTACCCTTATTTAAGGGGAAATATTATCAGTTCGCAGGAAGATGTTTCTGTAGAACGCCACGCAGCACAGGAGTCTTATGCCGGTGTCTGTGATGAGATTAAAGTAGGGGTTTCCCTGATCTTTTATCTTCAGAATATGATTCCCTATGTAAAAGCACAGAATTCAGGTATTCTTCCTGTCAGGGGAACAACACTGACGCTGACTGCTCTTTCCATACAGGGTTCCATTATGATGCCCATCATGAAGACAGAAAAAGACCTGATTAGGAATAAGCGTTCCTTTATGAACCGAAGCCAGCTGATCAATGCAGCCAGAAAAGGTGATGAAGAGGCAATTGAAAATCTGACGCTGGAAGATATGGATACCTATACTACTATATCCAGAAGAATTCAGAAGGAAGATGTCTTCAGTCTGGTGGATACTTATTTTATGCCGTATGGCATTGAGTGTGACCATTATTCCATACTGGCTGAAATTGTGGAATGCAGCCTGGTCAGAAATAAACTGACGCAGGAAGAGATTTATCTTATGACATTGAATTGCAATGATCTGGAATTTGAAATATGCATCAACAAAGAGGATTTATATGGAGAGCCTGCAGCAGGAAGACGATTTAAGGGCATCATCTGGATGCAGGGTTTTATCAATTTCCCTGATTAAAATAAGCTTTAAAAGATTGTCTGTAATTTGGCAGTTGTCAGAGTAAATTTAATATGATAAAATGAGCAAGTGGTGTTTTCACCACGCTCTTTTGTTCCTGTAGCTCAGTAGGATAGAGCGTTCGCCTCCTAAGCGAAAGGCCGCTGGTTCGACTCCAGTCAGGAACGTTGAAAAGCTGTAAGTCTTGAAATGAAAAGATTTACAGCTTTTTATAAAATAGTTGGAAAGGAATTAAGGCTATGAAATTCAGTAACGGCTGCTGGCTGCAGAAAGAGGGATGCAGTTGTTTTGCACCCCAGGAAGTTTATTTTACAAAGGTTGAGGAAAGCAAAGTAACATTGTGTGCACCTACTGTTCCTATTACGCAGAGAGGTGATACACTTGGCTGCATTAATCTGACTTTGGAGATTACATCTCCGGCACCTGATATTTTGAGAGTGCGCACCTATCACTACAAGGGGGAAGTAGTAAACACACCTTCATTTGAACTGGAACTTACGGATGAACTTCCTTTGCAGGTGGAAGACAGTGATGAAGAACTCAGGATCACAAGCGGCTCCCTGACTCTTGCCATTACCAAAAAAAGCTTTTCCATGACATATTTCAGAAACGGTGAAATGATCACAAAGAGTGCAGGCCGTGATCTTGCGTTGATGAAGACCGACTGGAAAGGTCTTGCCTACAATACCACGGACAGCGAAGAAACCTATATCCGCCAGATGCTTTCCTTATCTGTAGGAGAACTGGTCTATGGTATGGGAGAAAGATTTACTTCTTTTGTAAAGAATGGGCAGAGTATAGATATCTGGAATGCCGATGGCGGTACCAGTACGGAGCAGTCTTATAAGAATATTCCTTTTTATATTACGAATAAAGGTTATGGTGTTCTGGTAAATCATCCTGAAAAGGTTTCTTTTGAGGTAGCTACGGAAATGGTGACAAGAACAGAATTTTCCGTGGAGGGAGGATATCTTGATTACTTTTTGATCAATGGTCCTACCATGAAGGAAGTACTTATGAAATATACGGATTTGACAGGTAAACCATCGCTTCCTGCTCCCTGGACATTCGGACTTTGGCTGTCTACTTCATTTACTACAAATTATGATGAAGCTACCGTTATGAGCTTTGTGGACGGGATGATCGACAGGGGGATTCCGCTTAGAACTTTCCACTTTGACTGTTTCTGGATGAAGGAATTCCACTGGTGTGACTTTTTATGGGACAGCCGTGTATTTCCCGATCCGGAGGGTATGTTAAAGCGTATTAAAGCAAAGGGTTTGAATATCTGTGTATGGATCAATTCCTATATAGGACAGGAATCTCGTCTTTTTGAGGAAGGCATGGAAAAAGGTTACTTCATCAAGCGCACAAACGGACAGGTATGGCAGTGGGATATGTGGCAGCCCGGTATGGCTATCGTGGACTTTACCAATCCGGAAGCTTATAAGTGGTTTCAGGATAAGCTGGAAGTACTTCTTGATATGGGTGTTGACTGTTTTAAGACGGACTTTGGTGAAAGAATTCCTACAGAGGACATCATGTATTTTGACGGTTCTGATCCGAAGAAGATGCATAATCTTTATACATATCTCTATAACAAATGTGTTTATGAGCTGTTGGAGCGCAAACGCGGCAAGGGAGAAGCCGTATTGTTTGCACGCTCGGCAACTGTGGGTGGTCAGAAATTCCCTGTTCACTGGGGCGGGGACTGCTGGTCAGATTATGAATCCATGGAAGAGAGCCTTCGCGGCGGACTGTCTCTGTTAATGAGTGGATTTGGATTTTGGGCACATGATATCGGCGGTTTTGAAAGTACTTCAACAGCAGATGTTTATAAGCGCTGGGTTGCTTTTGGCCTGCTTTCTTCCCATTCAAGATTACATGGCAGCTCTTCCTACAGAGTTCCCTGGGCATATGACGAGGAAGCGGTAGATGTTGTAAGATTTTTTACAAGGTTGAAAGCAAAGCTGATGCCTTACTTATACAAGACGGCAATTGACACTTCCATTTCCGGAGTACCTACCATGAGAAGTATGGTACTTGAATTCACTGAGGACAAGACCTGTCATTATGTGGATAAGCAGTATATGTTAGGTGACAATCTGCTGGTTGCTCCTATTTTTAATGATCAGAGTATGGCGGAATATTATCTTCCTAAGGGAACATGGACGAATTTCTTTACGGGAGAGGAAAAAGAGGGAGCCTGCTGGATCACGGAAAAGCATGGTTATTTAAGTATTCCGCTTATGGTAAAGGAAAATTCCATAGTAGCTTTGGGTGCGCATGATGATAAGCCGGATTATGACTATGGAGATGGCGCAGAGCTTCGCATTTATTCTTTAAAGGATGGGAAAGCAGCATCTGCTGTAGTTTATGGTATGGATCGATCAGAAGAAATCGTAATGTCAGCAAAGAGAGACGGTAATCAGATGCAGATTACGGTAAAATCGGATAAGACTTATACCATCAGGCTGGTAAATGTAATTGCAATTTCTGTTTCCAAGGGAGAAATAAAGATTGATAAGCAGGATACGGTGATCGCTTTGAAAGGTAATGCAGACTTTACTGTTACATTTTAAGAAATAAGAATATAAGTAAGAAGAAGCTTGTATATTGTTATGACCAGTGTGTAGAATTAACTCTGATCAGAACAATTTCATAAAAGTTTCATTAATATCAGAGAATATCTATGTTATACTAATATTTACTATCATAATAATTGTAAGTTTATTAGAGACAGAAAGGCGTTTGATATTATTGAAGGTTAATCGTTCTAAATTCAGGGAAAAATGGAATGAAACGCTAAAGGCAGTGCTGCCGGTAATAGCCATAGTGTTTTTGCTTTGTTTTACCGTTGCACCGATTTCTCCCAGTATCCTGCTGGCATTTTTGATCGGTGCGGTATTATTGATCGTAGGAATGATGCTTTTTACAATCGGTGCAGAACTTGCCATGACACCTATGGGTGAACGGGTAGGTACTACCATGACAAAAAGCAGAAAGCTGTCTGTTATGATTCTGGTCAGTTTCCTTCTGGGTTTTATCATCACGATTTCGGAACCGGATCTGCAGGTACTGGCACAGCAGGTTCCGTCTGTGCCAAATATGGTCCTGATCCTGGCAGTGGCAATGGGGGTAGGTATCTTTCTTGTAATCGCTCTGCTGCGTATGTTGTTTGGAATCGCCCTTCCTCATATGCTGGTAATTTTCTATGTGCTTGTATTTGTCCTGACATGCTTTGTACCCAAGGATTTCCTTTCCATTGCATTTGATTCCGGGGGAGTAACTACAGGACCTATGACGGTTCCTTTCATTATGGCATTTGGTATCGGTATTTCTGCAATCCGAAGCGATAAGCATGCGGCAGATGACAGCTTTGGTCTGGTTTCGCTCTGTTCCATAGGACCGATTATTGCTGTCCTTATACTGGGAATGATTTATCATCCGGACAATGTGGAATATGTATCGGAATCCATACCGGAAATAGAGAATTCTGTTGAACTGTTTGGAATATTTGCCAGAGGAATTCCCACCTATATGAAGGAAATGGCGGTTTCTCTTTTGCCCATCGTATTGTTTTTCGGAGTATTCCAGCTGATTTCAAGAGACATTAAAAAGAAAGCATTGATTAAAATTCTGGTCGGTCTGGTTTATACATATGTGGGTCTGATATTGTTCCTGACAGGTGTTAATGTGGGATTTATGCCTGCCGGAAACTATCTTGGACAGGTAATTGCAGGTCTGCCCTATTCTTTTATTATTGTGCCGATTGGTATGGTTATCGGTTATTTCATTGTTCAGGCAGAGCCTGCGGTATTTGTGCTCACAAAGCAGGTGGAAGAAATCACTTCCGGTGCCATATCTGCCAGGGCCATGGGTGCCAGCTTGTCTGTAGGTGTAGCGATTTCCATCGGACTATCCATGATCAGGGTGTTAACGGGAATCTCCATCATGTGGTTTCTGGTTCCGGGTTATGCAATTGCGCTGCTTTTGACCTTTTTTGTGCCAAAGATCTTTACAGCCATTGCGTTTGACTCCGGTGGTGTGGCTTCAGGTCCCATGACGGCTGCTTTTCTGCTGCCTTTTGCCATGGGTGCCTGCAATGCGGTTTCCGGCAATATTATCACAGATGCTTTCGGTGTGGTTGCCATGGTTGCCATGACACCGCTGATCACCATTCAGGTGCTCGGCGTGATCTACAGACTGAAGGAAGAACGTCTGCAAAAAGAAGCTGTCAGCGGTTATGTGCCGATTGACAGATTCGGAGATATGGAAATTATTGAATTGTAGAAGAAAAGAGGTTTTGCATGGGTAAGCTGTGTCTGATGACAACGATCATAAACAGAAATCAGATTAAAAAGTATTATAACCTGTATCGGGAAGAGGAACTTCAGGTAATGTTCATTACTCTGGGATCAGGAACGGCTTCAGGAGCAGTGCTTGATTATCTCGGTCTGGAATCCACGGAAAAGGCTGTGATCTTTACGGTACTGGAAGAAAACAGCTGGATAAAGACAAAGAAAACCCTGCGTCAGAAGCTTCAGATAGATGCACCCGGGGAAGGAATTGCTTTTATTGTTCCGTTAAGCAGTATCGGCGGAAAAAAAACATTGCAGTTTTTAACAGCAAATCAGGAGTTCCAAAAAGAGGAGGAATCGGTTTTGAAGGATACAGTTTATGAACTCATTATTGCAATTGCCAATCAGGGATATATCGAGCTTGTAATGGATGCTGCCAGGGGAGCAGGCGCTTACGGCGGAACTGTAATCCATGCGAAAGGTACCGGTATGGAGCAGGCAGAAAAATTTATGGGAGTTTCCCTTGCTGCAGAAAAAGAAATGATCTTTATTGTGGCAAAGAAGGATCAGAAGAATGATATCATGAAGGCTGTCATGGAACAGGCAGGGCTTACTACCAAAGCAAAAGCAATCGTGTTTTCCCTGCCGGTTACAGATACAGCCGGATTAAGGCTTTTGGAGGATTAGAGATCCAGCAATAAGCCTACCGGACAATGGTCGGAACCAAAGATGTCCTTATAGATGAGGGCGTCTTTTAAGATATCCTTTAAAGATTCCGAAACCATAAAATAGTCAATACGCCAGCCTGCATTCTTCTCCCGGGCATGGAAACGATATGACCACCAGGAATAAGCCCCTTCAAGATCAGGATAAAAATAGCGGAATGTATCAATAAATCCGGCCTCTGTCAGAGCCGTGAACTTTTCGCGCTCCTCATCAGTAAATCCTGCATTCTGACGATTTGTCTTTGGATTCTTTAAGTCAATTTCCCTGTGGGCTACATTTAAGTCACCGCAGAAAATGACAGGTTTTTTCTCTTCCAGCTTTTTCAGATAAGCAAGAAAATCATCTTCCCATTCCATACGATAGGAAAGACGTTTCAGTTCATCCTGGGAATTGGGTGTATATACAGTGATCATATAAAAGTTTTCAAATTCAAGAGTGATGACACGTCCTTCATGGTCATGTTTTTCCAGGCCTATGCCGTAAGTAACGGAAAGGGGCTCTTCTTTTGTAAAAACAGCGGTTCCGGAATATCCCTTTTTCTCTGCGTAATTCCAGTATTGATGGTAACCCGGCAGGTCAAGTTCGATCTGTCCTGCCTGAAGCTTGGATTCCTGAATACAGAAAATATCGGCATTTTCTGTATTCACAAAATCTATAAAACCCTTGCCCATGCAGGCGCGCAGTCCGTTTACATTCCAGGAAATAAATTTCTTCATATATGTTGCCTCCTATTCATAAATATCTACTTTAATTCTGTCCTCATAAGGCTTTATCAGTTCATTTACCACTTCATAGGCAAAGTCGCGGGAGTCATTGATAATCTGTTTATAATTTTCATCGGTAATGCGGTGACTATCTTCAATCATGCTGTCACAGATATATTGGTTAATCTCCGGTGAAAAGTGGAGGATATCCATGTAGTTTTCAAGATTGGTAACGATTTCCCTGTCATTCAAAAAGTAGTAAAGCTCCACATTCTCATAGGATAGAAGTATTTCCATGGCAGCTTCCAGGTTGTGCAGATAACTTTCCGTATCCCCGTTTCTGTAGATATTATCCCACCAGAGCATGGAGTAGGGCGGAACGGAAATTTTAAATACAGTCTCCGGATGTGCTTCAATTTCTTCACATAAAATAGAAAGATTACCGGAAAGCTCCTCCTGATAATATTCTTTTTCCTTCATTTCATCGACAGACCGTTTTCTGATGTAAAGCCCCAGTATCATATCAGAATTAAAATTCTTCCACTGGGACCAGTTATAAGAATTACCTTCATCATAATCTCCTATAAGAGACTGAGCGATCAGGTAGGGAATTTTTTCAAAAATAACATCCTTATTCAGCACATACTCAATGTCATTCAAATAATTATTATCGTAAAGGTACATTGGGCAGCCCGTACTTTCAAATGTGGTCACGGGATCGGCAGACAGGGCCGAAGGATCCAGGTTATAAAAAACATATTTAATGTCATGATCTTTGAAAGCAACATCAAGAAGATAGCATAAATCGGCAGTGGCACCATAGGAGCGGATGGCTTTGATGGAGGTACAGCCAAAGCCTTCGTCAAACCACCGGTTATTATAATTTTCGGAGACGGAAGAGCCGGCGATCACGCTGTCATAGTCGAAGGTTTTAAGAGAGCCCACACACTGATATTCTTTATCGGTGAGCACAGCCTTTAAACCCGGCAGGGGTTTATGATACTGGAAAAAGGGATCAAACAGTACCACCAGCAGGATACAGATAAAAAGCAGTGAAACACTTCCTATAAAAAAATACTTAATAAATTTTTTTGCCATAATGATTCCTCGTTGCATGTATTAAAAATTAAAATAAATAAATGTGCTGACTTGCGAGAAAGAGATAACGCACCATACGAAAAGAACGATAACCGCACAGCACAGTTTATTATTCAAAGGATGCTCATTTACAATCTCCATGGCATTTTTCCGGCTGATAATAAAAGCACTGATCACAAGCAGCAGGATAAACAATATTATATAGGCAACATTTAACAGAGACGGATTCATCATGTTAATGACCTGTTTGACCAAATAAAATTCAGGAATATCAAGTGTTGCGGCTATCTTATACAGGTATCCTGTTTTCTGAAAAGCGAAAATGTTTCGGAACATCTGAAAAGCATTTGCCATACTGTCACTTCGGAAGAAAAACAGGGACAGATTAAAAAAGCCAAAGGTAAGAATCCAGCCAAGCCATCTGGGGATATAAAATTTGGAAACCACTTTGTCATTACTGCCTTTAACACCTATAATACCAAGGTTATCCCATATGACTAACAGTCCCTGCATGATACCCCAGGCTACATAGGTCCAGTTGGCGCCATGCCAAAGACCGCTCAAGAAAAATACAAGAAAAGTATTCAGCAGAGTTCTTACCTTGCCCCTGCGGCTTCCGCCAAGAGGAATATAAACATATTGAATAAAAAAGCGTGACAGGGTAATATGCCATCTCTGCCACAATTCTTTTACGGAACATGCCTTGTAAGGAGAATTAAAGTTTACAGGCAGCTCAATATTGAACATCTTGCCAAGCCCTATTGCCATATCACTGTATCCGCTGAAATCAAAGTAAATCTCGAAGGTGTAGGCGAGAATGACAAGCAGGGTAGAAGGTGTGTCAAGGAAGGCTGTCTGTTCAAAGCCATAATTGACAGGAAGCGCCAGTACATCTGCAAGAAGTACTTTTTTGGCAAGGCCAATGGTAAACAAAACAATGCCTTTGGAAAAATTGTCAGGATTGAACCTGCGGTTTGAAATATCTTCAAACTGCGGCATCATTTCTTTATATAATACAATGGGTCCCGCAATCAGCTGGGGAAAAAAAGTGACAAAGGTAATGTAATCGGCAAAGGAATAATGCTCCGCTCTGCCAAGACATCTGTCCACGATAAAGGATATCTGCTGAAAGGTAAAAAAGCTGATACCAAGAGGCAGCAGGATATTTTTCAGCGTAAAGTCCGTATGGAAAACAGCATTGATGTTTTCAAAGAAGAAATCATAGTACTTAAAGTAAAATAAAAATCCGAGATTAAGTAATAGTCCTGCAGCAAGCCCTATTCTGGAGGTCATTTTTGTCTTTGAAAATTTCATCAGATAACTCAACAGATAATTCCCAAGAATACTGGCCACAATAATGGTGAGGTAATACAGGTTAAAATAGCCGTAAAACCATAGAGACATACCGGCCAGAAAATATTTGGCCATCTGATATGCCTTTTTGTTGTTTAAATAATACCAACCCGCTAATGTCAGGGGCAAAAACAGAAAAATAAATATATAGGAATTAAAAAGCATGGTTTTCCCTCTGAAAGTCTGAAAATCTTCTTTATAGTATAGCATGTACAGGCATAATTTGTCTAATACATGGAAAGACTTATATGTATCAGTATGTGAATCGGTAAAAAAAGCATGAGGATTTGGGTATGGAGGAGAAAATGAAAAAGGTTTGGATGTCGGTATTGTTAATTGCGGCTTTGACATTGAAGGGATGCAGTGGAAAGGTATCTGATGAAACCGGTGACAGTGGCAGGACGTATGTGGATGGAACTGGCAGTGAGGAAGATGATGCTGTCAATACTTTTCAAACCGGAACTAAATACAGAATCGTAACGCCTATGATGGAATTAAAGGAGGCGGTAGTAAATATTATCGGTGAAAATTACTGGCCGGATACTTTACTTTCGTCTGAGGAGCTGGCAGAGCGTACCGGTATTTCCGAAAATATGTATAACAGTTTTTTGGCGGAATACCAGCGTTCAGAAGCAGGAATTGACATGATGATCCTGGTGGAAGCAAAGGAAGATTCCATAGAAAATGTGGAAAGATATCTTAACGAATACCGGGAGCTGCTTCTGAAAATTTATGAGAATCAGCCGCAGAATAAAGCCAAGGTTTTTGCATCGCGGATCGAGACAATTCAGGATTATGTATGTTATGTACAATTAGGGGCGGATATGACAGGGCTTAAGGATCTTGGACAGGATGAAATGGTGGAACATTGTCAGCAGGATAATGAAAGTGCAATTGATATTATAGAAAAAACCATTATGAGCTGGGAAGAAGAATAGAAAAGGACCGGCTACATCAGGCCGGTCCTTTATCATCATTTATTGTTTATGGTTTCTTCTATCAGATTTGTTATGGTAGTTATGGCTGAAAGCTGATGACTTCTGGCCATTGCTTCCATAAAGGTCTGTCTGGTAAAATACAGCTCTGTAACCTTTTCCACCAGTAAAGCAGGAGAAAGGTCATCATCATCTATCACCATGCTATAACCCTGTGATTCAAAGGATTTGGCATTTAAGATCTGATCGCCTCTGCTGCTTGCTGCAGAAAGAGGAATCAGGAGGTTTGGTTTCTTCAGTGCCAGAAGTTCACAGATAGAATTGGCACCGGCACGGGAAACCACTACGTCTGCCAGAGCAAACAGGTCTTTTAATTCTGCCTTTACATATTCAAACTGGATATAACCTTCTGTATGAAGAAGCATATTGTCGATTTTTTCTTTGCCGCAGATATGAATTACCTGGAAGTCCTTCAGAAGCTCCGGAAGCGCTTCCCGCACGGTCTTGTTTATGGATGCGGCACCAAGACTTCCGCCAATAACGAGAATAACGGGTTTGTTTGCAGTAAAATTGCACATATCAAGAGCAGCAATCTTATCACCTTTTGTCAGTTCTTCCCGAATAGGAGAACCGGTCAGAACGGCCTTGTCGGAAGGAAGAAGAGATACAGTTTCGGGGAAATTACAGCATACCTTTTTAGCAACAGGAATACAAATCTTGTTGGCAAGACCGGGGGTCATGTCGGATTCGTGTATGATGCAGGGAATGTGCAGCGTTGCCGCGGCCCGTACGACAGGAACACTGACAAAGCCTCCTTTGGAAAAAACGATATCCGGATTGATTTTTTTCAGATACTTTCTGGCTTCACCAAAGCCTTTGATGACCCGGAAGGGGTCTGTCAGATTTTTCACGTCCAGATAACGGCGGAACTTGCCGGTTGCAATTCCATAGTAGGGGATATCAAAGTCAGTGATCAGTTTCTTTTCGATTCCGTCATAGGAACCGATGTAGGAAACCTCATATCCCAGTTCTTTTAGGCGGGGCAGCAGGGCAATATTAGGAGTTACATGACCTGCGGTTCCCCCGCCTGTTAGTACGATTTTCTTCGTTGAATTTGTGTTGCTCATAACGAGCCTCCTGTTTTAAAATTTACCGTCTCTGATACCTTCCAGTGCCTGAGCCAGCTGGTCAGGACAGGATGTTGGTTTAAAACCGCAGCGGATCCCTTTCAGTTTGGAGATGGCATCATCTACCTTCATGCCTTCTACCAGAGAGGAAATTCCCTGCAGGTTACCGTTGCAGCCGCCAAAGAACTGTACAAATTTAATAATACCGTTTTCTACCTCAATATCAATGGAGGTGGAGCAAACGCCTTTTGTTTGATATCTCATATTGATAACCACCTTTCTGATAAATAACTATATCAAAAAAGTCAGACCTTTTAAAGTAGCAAGTACAAATTTGTCGAAAAGAAAAGATGCTTTAGATCCATCATAATATTGAGGAGAAAATTGCTTTCAACTATAATGAGAGAAAGAATTTTCAGCTGTATTGCACAGTAAAAGGAGGATAGTTATGCCGGTGATTCTTATGAAGCATAAATTTTTACTAATGATAATTCTTGTTCTTTTGTTACTTAGCATTATATGCCAGATTGTCATGGGTGTGATTTTCCGGAATATGATCAGGGAAGTAAATAACATGGGTACCACAGAAAATAAGCTTTTAAAACAGTGTAAACTGAAGTTTTCAAACTGCTATAGGTTAAATAAAGGACTGGTCAATACTTCTGTTTTTGTGGACAAGTTCATTCAGAAAATGCAGTATGGTCCTCTTCTTTTAAACAGAATGTCACATATTGCCGGCCAGCTGATGATGTTGTCCGTACTGGTAACAGGTATTACTGTTTGCCTGTGTCTTGCTTCCGGAGATACTTTATTTCAGATTATTCCCTATTATCTGATCAGTATACTGGGGCTGTATCTTTATTTTTCAATATCGGGAATTGTGGATATCCAGGGTCAGAAGGCTATATTAAAAACGGATCTGACTGATTATCTGGAGAATCATCTTATGCCAAGGCTGCAACAGGAAAAGGAAACCGCAAGATCAGAAGAAAAGGAGACTCATATGGATGAGAAGGAGCAACAGATTCCGTTATCATCAGGCTACCAGGAAGAACTTGAAAATCTGCTGAAGGAGCTTCTTGTGTGATTGACTTTTATCTGTAAATTTTATATGCTGTTTAAAAAGGCGTTCACATGGTAACTGCAGGTGAACGCACTTTTTAAAAAAGGGGACAGCAGAAGGATTTACAGAATCTTATGAGTAAATTGTGGTATCAAAGACCGGCATCGGAATGGAAGGAAGCTCTGCCACTTGGAAACGGTAGGCTGATTACAGAAACAAAAAATTAGAACAGAAAGAAGGATTATGATGACAGCAAGAGGTATGGCAGACAGAAAAATGGAGGATTCTTTTCTTCAGAAAATCAAGGAAGAGGCAGCAGAGGTAATTAGAGAACTGCTTTTACAGGCAAAGCCTGACAAAGGAGATATTTTGATCGTAGGCTGCTCCTCCAGTGAAGTGGTGGGAGAAAGAATCGGTACTTTTTCCAGCTTGGAGACAGCGCAGGCAGTATTTGAAGGAATTTATGAAGTGGCAAACGAGAGAGGACTGTTTCTGGCAGCGCAGTGCTGCGAGCATTTGAACAGAGCTGTTATTGTAGAAAAGGAAGTGGCAAAAAGAGAGCATCTGACAAGAGTGAATGTGATTCCACAGCCAAAAGCCGGCGGCTCTTTCGGAACTACAGCTTATGCAAGATTTAAAGAGCCAGTGGCAGTTGAACATATCAGGGCACAGCTTGGAATTGATATCGGAGATACGCTGATCGGCATGCATTTGCAGGAGGTGGCGGTTCCTGTAAGAACGGAGCGAAAGCAGATCGGTAATGCCCGTGTGGTATGCGCCAGAACAAGAGCGAAATTTGTAGGCGGTTCAAGAGCTGTCTATGATGAAGCGCTATTATAGAAAGCTCATTGGTTCGGGAGTCAGTGTGACTGATAGAACGGCTCTGCCGCGTATTGTGTACACAAAGCCTTGAAAAATGCAAGGTTCTCTGCTAAACTGTTACCGTAGTTATGAAAGTGAAAGATATTTTAGTACAAATAAAAAGGAGCGAATATTATGAGCAAAGTAACGTTTGACTATTCCAAGGCCGCACCTTTTATCAAGGATCATGAAGTGGAATCCATGAAGAAGCTGGCTATGGATGCAAAAGATTTACTGGTTTCCAAGACAGGTGCAGGAAATGATTTTCTCGGCTGGATTGATTTACCGGTTGATTATGACAAGGAAGAGTTTGCCAGAATCAAAAAGGCAGCTGCAAAGATTCAGAGTGATTCCGAGGTTCTTCTTGTAATCGGTATCGGCGGTTCCTATCTCGGAGCAAGAGCTGCTATCGAATTCTTACGTCACAGCTTCTATAATGTAGTGAGCAAAGAAGTGAGAAAGACTCCCGAAATCTATTTCGTAGGAAATTCTATCAGTTCTACCTATATCAGACATTTGATGGATGTGATCGGAGACAGAGACTTCTCCATTAATATGATCAGTAAATCCGGCACCACAACGGAGCCTGCCATTGCATTTCGTGTATTCAAGGAAAAGATGGAAAAGAAATACGGCAAGGCCGAAGCAGCAAAGAGAATCTATGCTACCACCGATAAGGCAAGAGGATCTCTCAAGAATCTGGCTACCGAGGAAGGCTATGAAAGCTTTGTAGTTCCCGATGATGTAGGAGGACGTTTCTCCGTTCTTACCGCTGTAGGTTTACTTCCCATCGCAGTCAGCGGCGCTGATATCGACAAATTAATGGAAGGTGCACAGGCAGGCCGCAAGGCAGCATTAGAAGCTCCTTTTGAAGAAAATGATGCCGTTAAATATGCAGCTCTCCGCAATATCCTTTTAAGAAAAGGAAAACAGATTGAGATTCTTGCAAACTATGAGCCCAGTGTTCACTATGTTTCCGAATGGTGGAAGCAGCTTTACGGCGAAAGCGAAGGAAAGGATCAGAAGGGTATTTTCCCTGCAAGTGTTGACCTTACCACAGACCTTCACTCCATGGGACAGTTTATTCAGGACGGCTCCAGAAACTTATTTGAGACCGTGATCAATATTGAGACCAGCAGAGAGGAGATCATTTTACAGGAAGAGCCTGTTGATCTTGACGGTCTGAACTATTTAGCAGGAAAGAGCGTTGATTTTGTAAACAAGAGCGCTATGAACGGTACCATTTTAGCCCATACAGACGGACAGGTTCCAAACCTCATGGTTAAGGTTCCCGAAGTAAATGAATTCTACTTAGGTGAATTGTTCTACTTCTTTGAGTTTGCATGCGGTGTCAGCGGATATCTTCTTGGCGTGAATCCTTTCAACCAGCCCGGTGTGGAAAGCTACAAGAAGAACATGTTTGCACTTCTCGGAAAACCCGGCTATGAAGCACAGAGAGAAGAGCTCTTAAAGAGACTGTAAAGAGATATTAAATCGTAAATATCAGTAAGGTAAAAAACTGCTGCATGAGGATCACTTTTGGTGCCGTGCGGCAGTTTTTTTGTGTCCACTTTTCTTGACTGCTACAAATTTCTGCATTTAATTGTGAAAAATGGGACAAATATAGCAAATATTATTTTGAAAAAGCGGACAAAAATAGAGATATTATATTGTAAAAACGGACAATAAGTGGCATACTGTTGATATGGGAGGTATTGCCATGGAAAATTTTATTTATAGAAAAATTGAGGATAAGATTATTCAGTTTTTTGAAAATGAGCCAAAGAAAGCATTATTAGTCACCGGTGCCCGTCAGGTGGGAAAAACATTTATTATACGCAAATGCATAAAAGAATGCTTCTCTTCTGCAGTAGAAATTAACTTTATCAGGGACGAAAGTGCAAAAGCAATTTTTCAGAATTTTAAGGATACAAAGGATATTTTGCTTCGATTATCAGCGATTGCCGGAGATGAGATGATTCCGGGAGAAACAATTATTTTTTTAGATGAAGTGCAGGAATGCAAAGAAATTGTTACTGCTATTAAGTTTCTGGTAGAGGAAGGAAGTTATCGCTATGTTATGAGTGGTTCACTTCTTGGGGTGGAGCTCAAAGATATCCGTTCCGTTCCGGTGGGATATATGGATATCTTTGATATGTATCCTCTTGACTTTGAAGAGTTCTGCCTGGCAAATCATGTTTCCGGGTCAGTACTTCAAAACCTTAAAGAGTGTTTTGAAGAAAGAAAACCGGTAGATCAGGTAATACACGAAAAGATGATGGAGATGTTCAAGCTTTATCTCATCGTAGGTGGAATGCCGGAGGCAGCAGCAAAATACTTAAGTACAAATAATCTGCGAAAAGTACAGGGGGAACAACAGGCTATAATCAGACTTTACAGGCAGGATATTGCAAAGTATGATCCAAATGAAAAATTATATTTGGATGAAATCTTTGAGCTTATTCCCAGTGAACTGAATAATCATAATAAGAGATTTATCTTAAAAAACCTCAATGAAAATTTTAAGTTATCAAGATATGAGAACAGCTTCTTGTGGTTAAGGGATGCCGGTGTAGCGCTTCCCGTGTATTGTGCAAATGAACCGCTTATGCCACTTAGATTATCAAAATCAACTAATTTATTTAAGCTGTTTCTGGCGGATACAGGCTTGCTTGCTGCCATGTATGCAGATGGTATTCAGATGAAAATTTTAGCCGGTGAACTCAATATGAATTATGGCGCGATCTATGAGAATGTTGTAGCACAGGAATTGAAATGTCATGGGTTTGATCTGTACTACTACAATAGTCATAAAAATGGAGAACTGGATTTTGTTGTGGAATATCAATCAAAGATACTTCCGATAGAAGTAAAATCCGGAAAGGATTATCAAAGGCATAATGCCCTTAACAATTGCCTGGATAATCCACGCTATGGAATTCAGGATGGATTTGTATTTTGCAACGAAAATGTATGTCAAAAAGGGAAAGTTACTTATTATCCGGTTTATATGATAACTTTTCTGGAAAAAGGACAGGATACGGAAGATTTTATCTATAAGCCGGATTTTTCTGTTCTTATGTAAAATAAAAGTAGTTAAAAGAAAAAATGGGAAGGATGGGAAAATGAAAAAATTACGGAATATAAAAATAACAGCTGCACTGGCGAAATAGAAATAAATGTAAATTTAAAAAACAAGTCCCGGGAAATCACACTCCTGGGACTTGTTGTTCAATAAGCCGACTTGTTTTGCGCGTCGGCGTTTGGTTTTATCTCAGAGCATCCTTCATGCTCTTAACATACTCTCCCACTGGCCCGGCGGCGTCTTTGCCATACTTTTCAACCAGCTTGATAATAGCGGAGCCCACGATAGCGCCGTCTGAAATACCTGCCATTTTGGCAGCCTGCTCCGGGGTGGAGATACCAAAGCCTACTGCGCAGGGAACAGAAGAATTTTCCCGTACCAGCTTCACCAGAGAAGCAATGTCAGTGTTAATCTCACTTCTCACACCGGTAACGCCGAGGCTGGATACGATATAGATGAAGCCTTGTGCCTCTTTTGCGATCATAGCTATCCTGTTTGCTGAAGTCGGAGCGATCAGAGAAACAAGATCTATACCATATTTTTTACAGGTGTCGTCAAATTCTCCTTTTTCTTCAAAGGGAAGATCAGGAAGGATCAGTCCGTCGATACCGATTTCGGCGCAGGTGCCGATGAATTTTTCTGCATCATAGGAAAATACCACATTGGCATAGGTCATAAATACCATAGGTATCGTAATATCCTGGCGGAGTTCTCTTACCATGTCAAAAATCTGGTCGGTGGTAACACCGCCTGTTAAAGCACGAAGGTTAGCACCTTGGATAACAGGGCCTTCTGCGGTGGGATCGGAAAAGGGAATGCCAAGCTCGATCAGGTCGGCACCGTTTGCCACCATACTGCGGATGATTTTCTTGGTGGTGTCAAGGTCGGGATCCCCGCAGGTAATAAAAGGAATAAATGCCTTGCCTTTTGCAAAGGCTTCTTGAATCTTACTCATTGATATCCTCCCCTCTGTAGCGTGCGATAGCGGCACAGTCCTTATCGCCGCGGCCGGAAATGGTGATGACCATAATTTTATCCTTCGAAAGAGTAGGCGCTATCTTCATGGCATGTGCCACCGCATGTGCGCTCTCAATGGCAGGAATAATGCCCTCCGTACGGGAAAGATATTCGAAAGCGTTTACAGCCTCATCATCTGTAATAGGAACATATTCGGCCCTGCCGGTATCATGGAGCCATGCATGCTCCGGTCCGATGCCGGGATAGTCAAGCCCTGCGGAGATGGAGTATACAGGAGCAATCTGTCCGTATTTATCCTGGCAGAAGTAGGACTTCATACCGTGGAAAATTCCCAGCCGTCCGGTATTGATGGTAGCTGCTGTTTCAAAGGTATCGATGCCTCTGCCTGCTGCCTCACATCCGATCAGTTTCACATCCTTATCTTCAATGAAATGATAGAAGGTGCCCATAGCGTTGCTTCCGCCGCCCACACAGGCCATGACCACATCGGGAAGCCGTCCTTCCTTTTCCAGGATCTGTTGCTTGATCTCACGGGAGATCACAGACTGGAAATCTCTTACGATGGTGGGGAAGGGATGAGGTCCCATAACGGAACCAAGGCAGTAGTGAGTATCATCGATCCTGCTTGTCCACTCTCTCATGGCTTCCGAAACAGCGTCCTTTAAGGTTGCAGTACCTGTCTTAACAGGGATAACGTCGGAACCGAGAAGCTTCATTCTATAAACATTGAGAGCCTGTCTCTTGGTGTCCTCCTCGCCCATAAAAACCACGCACTCCATGCCAAGCAATGCGGCTGCGGTTGCGGTAGCCACTCCGTGCTGACCGGCACCGGTTTCTGCAATGAGTCTTGTCTTTCCCATTTTTTTAGCAAGAAGAGCCTGACCTAACACGTTGTTAATCTTGTGGGAACCGGTATGGTTTAAATCTTCACGTTTTAGATAAATTTTGGCACCGCCAAGATCTTTTGTCATTTTTTCCGCATAGTACAGGCGGCTTGGACGTCCCGCATACTCGTTGAACAGAGAAGTGAGTTCTCTGTTAAATTCAGGATCGTCCTTATAATGGTTGTAAGCTTCTTCCAGTTCAATAACAGCGTTCATCAGTGTTTCGGGAATGTACTGACCGCCGTGAACTCCGAAGCGTCCTTTTGACTGTGGCATAAATTACCTCCTTAGTTAACTGTTGTTCTAACTCTATGAATAAATGACTTTATTTTCTCATAATCTTTTTTGCCCTCTGTCTCCACCCCGGAGCTGACATCCAGTGCATAGGGGTGTGCCAGTTCTATGGCAGAAGCGGCGTTTTCGGGATTTAAGCCGCCTGCCAGAAAAAAGGGTCTGTCAATCTTCCTGATCAGGGACCAGTCGAAGGCTTCCCCTGTGCCGAGTCCGTTGTCCAGCAAAAGGAAATCGGAAGGATAGGAAAGGGCTTTATCAATATCTTCTTTTGTCCTGATGATAAAAGCCTTTATAACAGGCTGTCGGCAGTGCTTTCGCAGTTCCTTCAGGTAAGCTTCATCCTCCTGTCCGTGAAGCTGAATCATCTGGATGGTTCCGCTTTCTGCCAATGAAATGACGTGTTCCAAAGGCTCGTTGACAAAAACCCCGACAGCCGGAATGGAAGGGTCAAGAAGTTCTCTTAAATGTGCGGCATGAGAAGGAGAAACGTATCGTTTCCTGCCCTGTAAAAACACAAATCCGATATAATCCGGCTTCAATTCATTTGCATAGGAAATATCATCTTCTGACTTTAATCCGCAGATCTTTATTTTCGTCATAGAGTATCCTTTCCGACATATGAGTGTCAAATTTCTTTCAACGCATCCAGCATAGCCTTTTTATCAGGTGCTCTCATCAGTGTCTCGCCGATCAGTACCGCGTTGACGTTGGCGCGGCGGAGCACATCAATGTCCTCTGTAGTACGGATGCCGCTCTCCGCTACGAAGAGGACAGATTCCGGTACCAGTCTTCGCAGCCGCTCTGAGTTGTGGACATCCACGGTAAAATCCTTGAGATTTCTGTTGTTTACACCGATAATGCGGGCTCCTGCACGGATGGCAGAAGCAATTTCTTCCTCGTCATGTGCTTCCACCAGCGCGGATAAACCAAGAGAATCACAAATTTTAATGTAATTTTTAATGGTCTCTTCCGGCAGCAGGGCACAAATAAGGAGTACGGCACTTGCCCCCAGAAGCTTCGCCTCGTAGATCATATATTCATCCACGGTGAAATCCTTGCGGATACAGGGAATGGAGACAGCTTCTGCAATTTCCTTAAGGTATTTGTCACTGCCGAGGAACCATTTTGGTTCTGTCAGCACGGAAATGCAGGATGCCCCTGCCGCTTCATAATCCTTTGCGATGGCAAGATAAGGGAAATCCGCTGCAATCAGTCCCTTGGAAGGGGATGCCTTTTTGCATTCGCAGATAAAGCTGATGTCTCCCTCGCGAAGTGCTTTCTCAAAAGGAAAGCCGGTGTTGCAGTCCATGGAAAGGGCCTGTTTTTTTATTTCTTTAAGCGGCAACTGCGCTTTGGCAGATGCCACTCTTTCTTTTGCATATTCAGCAATGGTGTCCAAAATGGTTGCCATATAATAACTACACCTTTCTGACCGTGATTATTTGTTGCTTTCTGCCTTAAATGCCTCCAGTTTGGCAAGTGCTTTGCCACTGTCGATCAGCTCTGCTGCCAGTTTTACGCCTTCTGCAATACTGTCAGCTTTACCGCCGACATAAAGAGCAGCACCGGCATTTAAGAGAACCGCATTCCTTCTGGGACCTTTTTCTCCCTTTAAGATGGCAAGAGTGATCTGTGCATTTTCTTCCGGTGTGCCGCCAACCAGATCTTCCTTTGTGCAAGGGGTGAGGCCAAAATCCTCTGGCTTGATGGTATAGTTTTTATATTCACCGTTATTGAGTTCACAGACAATGGTAGGGGAACTTGCAGAAACCTCATCCATCTTGTCAGTACCGTAAACCACTAATGCTTTTTTGACACCGAGATTATTTAATACTTTTGCTAAAGGCTCTACCAGAGATTCATCATAAACGCCAAGAAGCTGCATGGTAGGAGAAGCTGGGTTTGTCAGAGGCCCTAAAATGTTGAATACAGTACGGATTCCCAATTCCTTACGGATAGCGCCTACATATTTCATGGAGGTATGATATTTCTGTGCAAACAGGAAACAGATACCGATATTATTTAAAAGTTCTATACATTTTTCAGGCTCCAGATTGATATTGATGCCGAGAGCCTCCAGACAGTCAGCAGCGCCGCTCTTAGAGGATGCGGCACGGTTGCCGTGCTTGGCTACTTTGACACCGCCTGCTGCAATGACAATGGCAGAAGTGGTGGAAATGTTAAAACTGTGAGCGCCGTCTCCGCCGGTTCCTACAATTTCCAGTACATCCAGGTTATGCTCTACCTTTAATGCATGATCTCTCATAGCGGCGGCACAGCCGGCGATTTCGTCGATAGTCTCTGCTTTTGTGCTTTTTGTGGATAAAGCAGCCAGAAAAGCTGCGTTTTGTGTAGAAGAAGTTTCTCCGCTCATAATTTCATTCATAACGGTGTAGGCTTCATCATAAGTTAAATCCTGTTTGTCTACGATTTTTACAATTGCTTCTTTGATCATTTCTCTTTTCCTTTCTTTGATTATTATTTTTGGTTTTTCTTTTCTGATAGAAAGTTTTCAGACTCTCTATTTTTTTATATTAAGAAAATTTTGTAACATGATTTTGCCGTCCGGTGTCAGGATAGATTCCGGGTGGAACTGGAGTCCGAAAACGGGGTATGTGGTATGCTGCACTGCCATGATTTCGTTATCATCAGTTCTGGCCGTAATCTTAAGGCAATCAGGAAGTGTTTCCTCAAGAACTGCCAGGGAATGATATCTGGCGACAGGAGCTTCTTTGGGACAGCCCGTAAAAATGGGACAGCTTTGGTCAAGTTCTGCCAGCGACTGTTTGCCATGCATCAGTTGTTTGGCATAGGAAACCGTGGCACCATAGGCTTTACAGATGGACTGGTGACCGAGGCATACCCCAAGAATGGGATATTTACTTCCAAGTTCCTTTACGACATCAATGCAGATGCCTGCATCCTCCGGTTTTCCCGGTCCCGGAGATATAATAATGGACTTTGGTTTCATGGCCTCAATTTCAGCAGGAGTAGCCGCATCATTCCGGATGACCCGGATATCCGGATCAATGGAACCTACCAGCTGAAACAGGTTATAGGAAAAACTGTCATAATTATCAATTAATAAGATCATTCCGTCACCTCCTTAGCCGCTTTTAAGGCATTAACTACGGCTGCTGCTTTATTCAGACATTCCTGATATTCTTTTTCGGGAACGGAATCTGCCACGATTCCGGCTCCGCTTCGGATAAATACCTTGCCGTTTTTCTTATAAGCAATACGGATAGCAATACAAGTGTCAAGATTTCCGGTAAAATCAATGTATCCGATGGCACCGCCGTAAATACCCCTTTTATTATTTTCCAGATCATTGATCAGCTGACATGCTCTGATTTTGGGAGCACCGGAAAGAGTACCGGCAGGAAGAATGGAATCAATAGCGGAAAGGGCATCCTCATCCTCTCTGATTTCTCCCCGGACAGTAGAGCCGATATGCATAACATGGGAATATCTTTCAATACAGTGATATTTTTCTACCTCTACGGTTCCAAACTTGCTGATCTTGCCAATGTCATTTCGCCCAAGGTCAACCAGCATATTATGTTCTGCAAGCTCCTTGGGGTCGGCAAGGAGTTCTTCTTCCAAAGCCTTATCTTCTTCCTCCGTCTTGCCGCGGGGTCTTGTTCCTGCCAGAGGAAAGGTGTGCAGAATGCCATCCTCCAGTTTGACC
Source organism: Suilimivivens sp. (assembly GCA_051879815.1). Classification (GTDB taxonomy): domain Bacteria; phylum Bacillota; class Clostridia; order Lachnospirales; family Lachnospiraceae; genus Suilimivivens. Next base: position 22,519 of record JBJEMT010000105.1, read on the forward strand.
AGTGTTTCAGGAGAAGCACCGGCAACCTCCATATCACTGCTGGAAAAATAAAACATATAGGGAGAAGGATTTAAGGTTCTTAAAATACGATAAGTATTTAAAAGACTTCCTTCGAATTCGGCTTCCAGACGATTGGAAAGAACGATCTGGAAAATATCCCCTTCTTTGATATGATGTTTTGCCTTTTCCACCATAGTGCAGTACGCCTCTTTATTAAATAGAGGTTTGAAGTCAGAAGTGCATTTTCCTCCCTGATCTTTAACGGGTGTTCCGTTTTTAATCAATTCTGCCATCTGATTCAGCTCAAGGATTGCACGGTTATATTCGGTATCCAGGTTATCAAGGCTGATATTTATCATTAATATGATTTTCTGTTTAAAGTTATCAAAGGCAATGACTTTATCAAAAAGCATCAGATCGACATCGTTAAAGCCTTCGGTATCATTGGCATTAAGACATAGAGAGGGTTCCGCATATTTCAGATAATCATAGGAAAAGTAACCTACAAGACCACCGGTAAAAGGCGGAAGATAGGAAAATTTAGGGCTCTTATGCTCAGCAACTACCTGTCTGATATATTTGCCGGGATCCTTTGTTTCAAAGGAAAGAGCGCCTACCTTCATCTGTCCGTTTAAACAGGTAATTTCAAGGCTTGGTTCATAACCAAGAAAGGTGTAACGACCCCACTTCTCATTATCCGAGATGGATTCCAGGAGATAGCAGTGGCTGGAAACATTTTTCAGAATCTTTAACACCTCGATAGGGGTTTTGATATCTGAAAGGATTTCCATACTCACAGGTGCCGTCTTATACTGGTTTTGATTTTTAAGGTCTTTTAATGTGTCAATATCGGGCTTTATCATATTGCCTCCTTTTCTTTGTAAACTCATTAAACTAACATAAAAAAATCCCTGACAGAATCTGATCTCTGTCAAGGACGAATAATACTCTATCCGCGGTGCCACCTTGATTTACAGCTGTGCTGTACACTTAACAGGATACCAACATATCCCAGACAACTGACGTGTGTCTCTACGTTGCAGAATACTGGGCAAATAAAAAACTGCTTTTCCCTGCACCCTCAGCGGTCCATTTGATGACTTGTTTTCCACCCGTTCTCAGCAATCCGGGCTCTCTGTAAGAGCATCATCACCTTTATCTCCGCGTCAACGGTTTTAAGTGATTTGAAATTGTTTTAATAATACAGCGGGAAAAAAAATTTGTCAATGGGGCTTTGAAAATTAATTTGACCAGATTGTAAAGGTTATTGCTTCATGCGTTTGTGAGGGCTATAATGAAATAAATGCAGACCGGTTAAAGGTACTGCAGAATTGACGAATGGAGATTAAATATATGATTCATGAAAAAATTGATATGACAGTAGAAGGAAGTGTAGGAAGTCCTGACCTGACCACCTATATTATTGATTATTCGGAAATGTTCCTGTATACAGAACGCCCGTTGATATTAATTTGTCCGGGCGGCGGATATAATCATTTATCTCCAAGAGAAGGGGAATTGCTTGCATTACAGTTTAATGCCATGGGGTATCATGCGGCAGTGCTTCATTACAGCGTAACACCTGCCGTTTATCCCACACAGCTTCTGGAGATTGCAAAGGCAATGGTAACCATCAGGAGAAATGCGAAGGAATGGCATGTGGATACAGAAAAGATACTGATACAGGGTTCCTCCGCAGGGGGACATCTGGCTGCAAGTCTTGGCTGCTTCTTTAAAAAGGACTGGCTTAAGGATCAGGCAGCAGGCGGGGATGCAGAGCTCCTTCGTCCAAACGGGATGATCTTAAATTATCCGGTCATTACTTCCGGAGAATTTGCGCATAGAGGCTCCTTTCAAATGCTTTTGGGGAATCGTTATGAAGAACTGGTAGAAGAAATGTCATTGGAAAACCGGGTAAATGAAGACACTCCGAAAACATTTATCTGGCATACCTATGAGGATGCAACAGTGCCTATGGAAAATTCTCTTTTGTTTGTGCAGGCGCTTCGCAGGAAAAATATCCCGGTAGAATTTCATTTGTATCCGAAAGGCGGTCACGGGCTTGGGCTTGGCAACAAGCTGACCTGTTCTGTCGGTGGTAAGGAACTGCAGCCGGAGATAAATACATGGATAAGTCTGGCCGGAACGTTCATTGAGAACTTATAGGTTATTTTTAATGTGGCCAGGGAATCCAGTCCGGATGGTTTGCCAAGATTGTGAAAGATAAGATAAAAGGAGACAAAAAATGATTGAAAGCAGTAAGGTTCAGAAGATTTTATACGGGGGAGATTATAATCCGGAGCAGTGGCCGGAAGAGATATGGAAAGAAGATATGCGTTTGCTTAAGCTTGCCCATATTGACGTGGTGACTTTGAATGTATTCAGCTGGGCAACGCTTCAGCCGGACGAAGACACCTATGATTTTACCAAATTGGATAAGATTATGGAAATGGTGAGGGAAAACGGGCTTAAGGTCTGTATGGCTACCTCTACCGCGGCTCATCCTGCCTGGATGGCAAGAAAGCATCCCGATGTTTTACGAGTCGAGCATAATGGCATGAAGAGGAAGTTTGGAAGCCGCCATAATTCCTGTCCCAATAGTCCAACTTACAGAAAGTATTCTGTAGCTCTTGCAGAGAAGCTGGCAGAGAGGTATAAAGATTACGATAATATTGTGGCATGGCATATTTCCAATGAATATGGTGGGGAATGTTATTGTGAAAACTGTGAAAGAGCATTTCGCAGATGGTTGAAAAATAAGTACAAGACAATTGATGAGCTGAACCGTGTGTGGAACATGTCTTTCTGGGGTCATACCTTATATGATTTTGATGATGTGGTTGCTCCCAATATGCTTTCCGAGGAATTTGACTGGGACGGTATCCGCACCAATTTCCAGGGCATTTCCCTGGATTACAGTCGTTTTAATTCCGACAGTATACTGGAATGCTTTAAGCTGGAATATGAAGCTGTGAAAAAATATACACCGGATATTCCCGTAACTACGAATCTGATGGGTTCTTATAAGCCTCTGGATTATCAGAAATGGGGAAAATATATGGATTTCATATCCTGGGACAATTATCCGGCTTATGATTCCTACCCGGCGCAGATAGCCATGCAGCATGATTTGATGAGAGGTCTGAAAGGCGGTAAACCCTTTGCGCTGATGGAACAGACACCAAGTGTCAGCAACTGGCACATTTTCTGTAAATTGAAGCGTCCCGGTGTTATGCGTCTTTGGAGTTATCAGGCAGTAGCTCATGGTGCAGATACGGTAATGTTCTTCCAAATGAGAAGAAGTATCGGAGCCTGTGAAAAGTACCATGGCGCAGTAATCGACCATGTGGGAACGGAAAATACCAGAGTGTTCCGGGAAATTGCGGCTCTGGGAGAAGAACTTGACAGAATCGGAAGTGAAACTCTCGGAAGCAGAACGGATGCAAAGGTTGCTATCATATTTGACTGGGATAACTGGTGGGCAGCAGAGTATTCCGCAGGCCCCAGCCGCCTGATCAATTATTGCAATGAGGTCGGTACCTATCACAGGGCGCTCAGTGAAAAGAATATTTCCATAGACATTGTCAGTGTTGAGGAGGATTTTTCCTCCTATAAGCTGGTGATTGCGCCCCTTCTTTATATGTGCAAGGAAGGATTTGATGAAAAGATACGCCAGTATGTAAAAAGCGGCGGCAGATTTTTAACTACTTTTTTTAGCGGATATGTGGAAGATCACGACCTTGTAGTGACCGGCGGGTATCCCGGCAGATTAAAGGATATTCTCGGTATCTGGGTAGAAGAATCCGATGCCCTTCCGGAAGGGGAAGCCAACTCCTTTACTTATAAGGGAAAAACTTATCCGGCGGCAGTGCTTTGTGATCTGCTGCACTTACAGGGGGCAGAGATGCTTTCTTGCTATGAAAGTGATTTTTATAAAGGAATGCCGGTTTTGACCTGCAACAGCTTTGGAAAAGGAAAGGCTTATTATGTAGCAGCCCATTCCAGTAATGAATTCTATAAAGATTTTCTTGGAGAAATCTGTGAAGAACTTGGCATTCATCCAGTAGCAGAGGTACCAGAGAATGTGGAGGCAACGGTAAGAGAGAATGAAAAGGGAAGCTTTTTATTCCTGTTAAATCACGGAGAAGAAAAAGCAGAGATTATTTTAGACAGGGCAGGAGTGGACCTGATCAGCGAAAACAGTTATCAGCCAGGAGATAAAATAGAACTTGATAAGACAGGCGTAGCCATTATTAAGAGAAATAGATGATAAGAATCTGGTAAAAAGCTATTTCACTTGAAACTGCATATTGTAAAGTTCTGCGTAAATTCCGTTTTTTTCCAGTAATTCCTGGTGTGTACCGCTCTCGGCAATGCCGTTTTCGGTAAGCACCAGGATTTTTTTTGCGTTGCGGATGGTGGAAAGCCTGTGTGCAATGACAAAAGTGGTGCGTCCCTTGGCAAGTTTTTCCAGGGACTCCTGTACTACCCGTTCACTTTCGTTATCAAGGGCAGAGGTTGCCTCATCAAAGATAAGAATGGGCGGGTTCTTTAAGAAAACTCTAGCAATGGAAAGACGTTGTTTCTGTCCGCCGGAAAGCTTGATACCCCTCTGACCGATGTTGGTGTCATAACCCTCCGGCAGATTCATAATAAATTCATGGGCATTGGCATTCTGGGCAGCAGCCACGATTTCCGCCTCGGTGGCATCGGGACGTCCATATCGGATATTGTCCATCACACTTCCTGTAAACAGATAAACATCCTGCTGTACGATTCCGATGTTGTTTCGAAGGCTTTTCACCGTAAATTCACGGATATCGGTTCCGTCAATCAGAATTCGTCCCCCTGAAACATCATAAAATCTGGGAATCAGGCTGCATAAGGTGGATTTTCCGACCCCGGAAGTACCTACAAGTGCAATGTATTCTCCTGCCTCTACATGAAGATTCAGATTAGAAAGCACGGTTTCGGAATTTTCTTCATAGTGGAAGGAAACATCCTCAAAGGTAATGTCACCCTTTGCATTTTTAAGTTCTACAGCATTGGGTGCATCTTCGATATCGGGATGAATTTCCAGTATTTCCAGAAATCTGGTATACCCGGAGGCACCGTTCTGGAACTGCTCGGTAAAGCTGATCAGCTTCTTAATAGGGTCAGTAAAATTGCTGATATAAAGCAGGAAAGTGATCAGATCCGTGATGGATATGATATTCTTTGTGATAAAAGCGGCACCGGCAGCGATGACGATCACGCTGATCAGGGTGGTAAAGGCACCCAGACCAGAATTGTATAATCCCATGTATTTATAGCTTTCTTTTTTGCTCTCCACAAAGCGGTCATTTCCTGCCTTGAACTTATCCATTTCCATATCTTCATTGGCAAAGGATTTGACCACACGGATGCCGGAAAGATTGTCTTCAATCTGGGCGTTGATATCCGCTATTCTTGCCCTGTTTTTCACAAAGGCACGTTTCATTTTTATATTGAAGTAAAAGGCATAGGCAAGCATGACGGGCACTACGGCAAAAGCAGTAAGAGCCAGTCTCCAGTTAACGGAAAGAAGAATGGAAAAAGAACCTATAAGTTTAATAAAAGAAATAACAATATCTTCAGGGCCATGATGGAATAATTCACTGATATCAAACAAATCATTGGTAACGCGGCTCATCAGCTGTCCTACTTTCTGATTATCATAAAAGCTGAAGGACAGTTTTTGATAGTGGGCGAAGATTTCATTCCGCATATTATATTCCATTTTAGCACCCATGATATGTCCGTAATAGGCAATGAAATAATTGCAGTAGCATTCCAGAATGATTAAGGCTGCCATGACAGCAGTCAGAATCAGTATGGTATGCAATGCCTCGGAAGTTTCCCGGTAAATCACATCGTTTGTAATATAGCGAATGATCAGGGGAATCACCAGTGTCACTCCGGCAGCAATGCAGGCAAAAAACATATCTGCTGCAAATACTTTTTTGTAGGGCTTATAATATGACAGAAATTTTTTCCATTTACCGTTTTTCATCATGTACCTCGCAGGTCAGTTGCTTTGTGGCTAATATGATAACACGCTCTAACCGGGGAATCAAATATTTGTTTTGAAAATATTTGTATTTATTACAAGTAGTAGAACGGAAAGAAATATGGTAAGATATTTGCAAAGAGCGGAAATAGAGGACAGAGGACAGGACATTCTGAAAGGCGGAATGAAAAGAGATGGGCATTAAAGAGGATACGGTTTTATCATATTCTTTGCCGGGACGGTGGCATGGCGTGAATGGTCTGCCTGCGGCACCTTTTATAACGCATATTTTTTAGATTGGAATCTTATTACAGAAAATGAGGAACAAGTGTAATGAACTACATTGTACTGGATTTGGAATGGAATCAGAGCAATACGGGGGAAGAGCCGGAGGTAAGGGAAATTCCCTTTGAAATCATTGATATCGGGGCTATCAAGTTAAGTAGTGACAGAAGTATGATTGATGAGTTTAACCAGCTGGTGAAGCCTACTGTTTATCTTCACATGCATAAAATAACCAGTAAGATCATACATCTTCATATGCAGGATCTGCAAAAAGGGCGTCCTTTTAAGGAGGTTATGGAGGATTTCCTTAAGTGGTGCGGAAGCGATTATATTTTCTGTACCTGGGGACCTCTTGATCTGTATGAATTGCAGAGAAATATCCGCTATTATCAGATGGATCCTTTAAGTGATGTTCCCATTCGTTTTCTGGATATCCAGAAGCTTTTCAGCATTGCCTATGAAGACAGTAAAGTGAGAAGAAGTCTGGAATATGCCATAGACTTCCTGCAGATTGAAAAGGATATTCCTTTTCACAGAGCCTTCAGTGATGCCTATTATACTGCAAAGATACTGCAAAAGCTTGAGGATGAGGTACTTGAAAATTATTCCATCGATACCTTTGTTCTTCCCAAAACAAGAGAAGATGAGATCCATGTGCTTTTTCATGATTATATGAAATATGTTTCCAGGGAGTTTGCGGATAAGCAGGATGCCCTTGAGGATAAAGAGGTGATCAGTACCAAATGTTACCTTTGCCACAGGAATCTCCGCAAAAAAATCCGCTGGTTCACGCCCAACGGAAAACACTATTACAGTGTGGCAATCTGTCCTGCCCACGGATTTATGAAATCCAAGATCAGACTCCGTAAATCCGAGAAGGATGGCATTTATGTGGTAAAGACCTCCAAATTCATTTCCGAAGAGGAGTGTTTTAAAATCCAGCAAAAACGGGAGGAAGCAAAGGAACACCGCAAGCTGAAAAAGAAAAGCAATAAGGCTAAAAATCAAAATCATTAGACCGGGAGGAAGGGAACCTTGGACCTTTACCCCGGTTTCTCTTTTTTCTGCTCCAGTATTTTTTCCGTTTCCTGCTTCTGCCACTTGAGACAAAAGCATAATTTGTAACAATATCCCGGATAATGAAAATAATAATTAAGAGTACAGCAATAATAATGACCACAAGCAGTACCATTTTAATGTTGATAAAGATTACATTCATTTCAGAATCCCGGATGCCGGCAATTGCCTGATCTTCCTTGATCAGTGGTTCACTGTCAAAATCATAGGATGCGACTTTATTGCTTACAAGATCGATACATGCCGTACCGACGTAAGTGTCGTGATAATAGTAATTAATCCTTGCAACTTCACTCTCATCTGAGGCGCTATAGGTAATTTCAGATGTCAGTTCCTCAAAATCCGCTGTTTTTGGCAGAATCAGGTAGCTGTTCTGATTCAGGGAAAGAATAGGCTTTGAATTGCCGAAAACATCATAGGAGGTATGAAAGAAGCCGGTATTGTCAATGTTGTAACGGGTTTCATTTTCTGCTACGTTGGTAACGGTAAAGTTATTGAAACCGTAATCAAAGAGTTTAACGGTGTCGGTAAACTGTTCCGGGCTTTCCTCTTTCATGACAACACAGATCAGCTTCATGCCGTTTCTTTCCGCGCAGGTCACAAGAGTCTGTCTGGCTTCATCCGTATAGCCGGTCTTTCCTCCCTTAATACCTTCATAGGGAATGTCACCGGTAATCAACTGATGCTTGTTTCTAACCACAAAATCATCCGGCTGGTCGGCAGTTGCAACGAAATGGTAGGAAGCAGTATTTCCAATTTTGGAAAGCAGTTCATTCTGAAAAAAGGCTCTTGCAATGAGGGCAAGGTCATAGGCTGAGGTATAGTGAGATTCATCAAAAAGACCATGAGGATTTACAAAATGGGTGTCAGTACAGCCAAGCTCCTTAGCCTTTTCGTTCATCATATCTGCAAAATCTTCCTGGCTTCCCGCAACATGTTCCGCTACCGCAGCAGCCACTTCGTTGGCGGAGGCCACTAAGATGCCGTAAAGGCACTCTTCCATGGGCATAGCCTGTCCTGCATCAATACCGATGTTGGAGCTGCCTTTTTCAATGCTGAACACCGCATCATGGGAAAAAGTCACAATTTCATCCATGGAACTGTTTTCTTCCGCAAGGAGGCAGGTCATAAGCTTGGTGGTGCTGGCAGGATACAGCTTTTCATGAATATTTTTGGCATAAAGAACCACTCCGGTATTTGCTTCCAGTAAAACAGCACCTTCCGCACCAATCACCGGACCATCGGGCCAGTTTTCTATCTGGTTGCTCTGAACAGGAAGTTCCATGCGTTCTTCCTGCTGTGCCTGCAGTTCTTCAAAAGAAGCAGGGGCGGCAGCAGCCGTTACAGGGATTGCCATGGATACGGAAAAAATACCGGATATATATAAAAATGCGGATAGCAGGAATATCCCTATCCGTGTCGGATGTTGATGTTTCATTATAATAACTCCTTAAAATTCTTTATTTAATATGATACACTATTTTTGAGGAATTCCAAACATTTTCACAAAATTTTTAGACTTTTAAATTCTCTGAAAATGTTGTACAATAAAACCCCGATATATATGAACATATTCTGATAGAAGAAAAAGGAAAGGTATGGAAGCATGAGACTCAAGAATGTGCCGGGTGCCAGAGATGCAATTGCAGAAAGCAAGCTGGTAATACATGAGCCGGAAAAGAAAAAAGGGATGTGGCAGCAGGTTTTTTTAAATGATCATCCCATTCATATAGAAGTAGGTATGGGAAAGGGAAGATTTATTTATGAAATGGCAAAGACCCATCCCGATATTAATTATATAGGCATTGAGAAATATTCCAGTGTACTCCTTCGGGCAATTCAGAAAATGGAGGAGGAGCCTTTACCCAATCTCCTTTTTATCCGTATGGATGCCGAAAATATCAATGAGGTTTTTGCAAAGGATGAGGTAGACAGGATATACCTGAATTTTTCCGATCCCTGGCCTAAGGACAGACATGCAAAGAGAAGACTTCCTTCCAGAGAGTTCCTTGCAAGATATGACAGATTTTTAAAAAAAGACGGAGTGTTGGAATTCAAGACCGATAACAAAGGGTTGTTTGATTTTGCGGTGGAGGAATTGCCACAGGCCGGTTGGAAACTTGTGCAGATCACTTATGATCTGCATCATGACGAAGAGATGATGAAGGGCAATGTTATGACAGAATATGAAGAAAAATTTTCTGCCCTGGGGAACCCGATTTACAAGTATATTATTAACAGATAATCCAATAATAAAATTAATGATCAATAAGGAGGTAAAGAAATGGAAACAGTAATTACAGAGGGCAATTTTGATGAAGAGGTTTTAAAAAGCAATATTCCGGTTCTTGTAGATTTTTATGCAGACTGGTGCGGACCCTGTAAAATGATGGCACCGATTGTGGCAGAGTTTGCAAAGAAATTTGCAGGTAAATGTAAGGTGGGTAAATGCAACATAGATGAAAATATGAAACTGGCACAGAAATATGGCGTGATGTCCATTCCCACTTTTATTCTTTTTAAGAACGGGGAAGCCGTATCCACTACAGTGGGAGCTGTTAATAAAAATGAACTGGAAAGCAAAGTAAACCAGGTTTTATAAAAAAATTGTTAAAAAATAGTCATACTTCTTGAAGAATAAGTATTTTGAGTATATAATGCATATGATAATTAGGAAATGGCACTTTACCGAAAGCGGTAATATAGGTGCCATTTTATATTGAGAAATGGGGATTTGATATGTATTTGTTGTTTTTTCTGATCTGGGTGATTTTTAACGGTCAGTTCACACCGGAGATCGCGGCATTCGGTATTGTGATCGCAGGAGTGATGTACGCATTTATCTGTAAATTTATGGGATATAAGCCCAAAACCGACATATTAATGGCTAAAAAAATTATTTACATTCTTCAATACGTGTTTATTCTGCTAAAGGAAATCATAAAGGCTAATTTTGCGGTGATTAAAATGATCACTTCGTCACGGTATGAGCTTGAGCCTGCTGTGGTAAGGTTTAAAGCAGACCTGAAAACGACAACGGCAAGAATCATGCTCGCCAATTCCATTACTCTCACGCCCGGAACCATTACGGTTTCTCTGGAGGGTGATGAATATATCGTACATTGTCTTGACAAGACACTGGCAGAAGGCATTCATTCTTCTGTTTTTGTAACACTGCTGAAAAGGCTGGAAAGGATGGATTAAGTATGGGAGTACAGGAAAATTTAACAAATTTGCAAATGGCCTATAAAGGGATGTATTGGTTGGTTCTGCTTGTGCTTGCGATTATGTTGTTTGCCTGTCTGATCCGTGCTATCAGAGGACCAAGAATAGCCGACCGTATCGTTGCGGTAAACATGATAGGAACCATGGTTATGGTCATCATTGCAGTCATGTCTCTTTTGTTAAATGAGAGTTATCTGATTGATATCTGTCTGATTTACGCTATGGTAAGCTTTCTGGCAGTGGTGGTGCTTGCCAAAGTATATATAGGTATTTATGAGGAAAAGCGCCGGGGGATTAAAGAGGCAAAAGAAGAGGATCATAAGTAGGAGATAATGGAAATGCAGATTTTGGAATGGATTCGTTTTATCATAGGTGCAGGACTTTTGGTTTGTGGTCTTGCTATCTTTCTGATTGAGGTTTACGGTGTGTTTCATCTTGATTATGTGCTGAACCGTATGCATGCGGCAGCTATGGGTGATACTCTCGGCATCAGCTTTTCCCTGATTGGACTAATGGTCTTTTGCGGGCTGAATTTTACTACTTTAAAGCTGGCACTGATCGTGGTTTTCTTATGGTTTGCTTCCCCTGTTTCGTCGCATATGCTTGCCAGACTTGAGGTTGCCACCAATGAGAATCTGAAAGAGCATTGTACGGTATATGAAGATATAAGACTGTTGGAGAAAGAACTTGAAGAAGGAAAGAATCCGGAAGAGGATTCTTTGGAAGGGAGGCAGTCATGACACTGTTTCAGTTAATATTGTTGGGATTTTTAATTGTATGTGCGGTTTCTGTCAGCTTTTCCAGAAATCTGTTGAACTCCGTGCTGATCTATATGTCCTTCAGCCTTGTCATGTCCATTTTATGGGTGTGTCTGGAATCTCCGGATCTGGCAATCACGGAGGCGGCGGTGGGAGCCGGTGTAACAAGTATTCTGTTCTTTACGACGCTCAAAAAAATACAAGCCATTGAAATAGAAAGAGAAGCAAAACAGCAGAAAGAAGCAGAAAAGGAGGAGCCTCATGAGTAAGTTAAAATCACAGGATGAGTATGAAAAAACCAGGGCTTTTCGCTTTTTCAGATGGCTTTCGGGAAGCAAAGATCCCTATCTTGGGGAAGTGGAGATGCAGCCCCAGAAGGAATGGACGGTGGAAGAAGCCACCATTCAGGAGCGTATGCAGGAAAAACAGATGATCATGGACAAGGTATATGATGTCAAGCATAACAATCAACTGGTATTTTTCCACAAAGTATATGCAATAGGAGCTATCTTATTCTGTATTGCATTAGCAGGACTTTTGCTGTATACGGTCTCCTATCTGCCGGCGACAGGAGAAGCAGATAAACCGGTGAACAATGAGGTTCCGGCACGGTATATTGAAAGCGGATTGCAGGAAACGGGAGCTGTTAATATTGTTACCGGTATGATTCTGGATTATCGTGCATTTGATACCTTTGGGGAATCCAATGTGCTTTTTGTTGCAACCATAACGGTTTTAATCCTGCTTCATATCAACAAAAAGAAAGATGAAAACGGAAAGGAAGAGGAGCCCGAAAACGACCGTATTTATGAGCCGAAAAATGATGCGATTCTCCAGGCAGCGGCCAAGGTTCTTGTTCCGACCATTATATTGTTTGGCATTTATGTTATATTAAACGGACATTTATCTCCGGGCGGCGGCTTTTCCGGCGGTGCCATTATTGGAGCCGGACTGATTCTTTATCTGAATGCCTTCGGCTTTCAAAAGACAGAGAAGCTGTTTACGGAAAAAACTTATAAGTGGATCAGCTTTGCGGCATTGACTACTTATTGTCTTGCCAAAAGCTATTCCTTCTATACAGGCGCCAATCATCTGGAGAGCCATATTCCTCTTGGTACTCCCGGACATATCCTGAGCAGCGGTTTGATCCTGATTCTCAATATCTGTGTAGGCATGGTGGTTGCCTGTACCATGTATACCTTTTATGTGATGTTTCGTAAAGGAGATTTTTAAATGGGACCCAATTTATTTGTCAATTATGGAGAAGCAGTGGCAATGATCTTATTTGTAATCGGATTTACCAATCTGCTTTTGCAGAAAAATCTGATCAAGAAAATCATTGGTTTAAATATTATGGATTCTGCCGTATATTTGTTTCTGGCGGAAAAAGGATATATTAACGGGAGAACAGTTCCCATTGTGGTGAACGGCGTACAGGATGTGGAAGCTTATATCAATCCTATTCCCAGTGGGCTGGTGCTTACAGGTATTGTTGTTTCCGTGTCTGTATCGGCTTTGATGCTTTCATTGACAATCCGCTTATACCGCAGATATCATACTCTGGATCTGGACGAGATTACCATGCGGTTAAAAAAGGAGGGACTGTAAATGGATTTCATACAAAACTTTCCTTTCTTCTCCATTATATTATCCATGTTTTCCGGCACCATTTGTTCTGTTCTTCCGGGAAAGATTGCCAAGTGGGTAAATACGGCAGTGATTACGGTGGTAGGTGTATTATCACTGATTCTTCTTTTATATCTGATGGGAACGGGACAAAGCTATACATATATGATGGGTCATTTTCCGGCACCCTGGGGCAATGAGATACGTGCCGGCGTCCTGGAAGCGGGAATGGCGCTTTTCTTTTGTATTATTATGTTGCTGTCCATGCTCGGCGGACGTAAAAAACTGGAGGAAGAGGTAGTAGAGAGTAAACACAACCTTTATTATATACTGGTTAATCTGCTTCTGAGTTCACTCCTTGCACTTGTTTATACCAATGACTTATTTACTGCTTATGTTTTTGTGGAGATCAATACCATTGCAGCCTGTGGTCTGATCATGATCCGGCAGAACGGGCGGACCATTGAGGCAGCAGTAAGGTACATGATTATGAGTCTTCTTGGTTCCGGTATGTTACTTCTTGGAATCTGTATGCTCTATGATCTGACAGGGCATCTTCTGATGAGTAACATTAAAGAGTCCGTGGAAATGATTATTGCGGAAGGAAGTTATAGTGTGCCGCTGCTTGTAACCATTGCACTGATGAGCGTTGGTCTTGCTATCAAGAGCGCGTTGTTTCCTTTTCATGCGTGGCTTCCGGATGCCTATGGGTATTCCACCGTGTCATCGGCGGCAATGCTGTCAAGCCTTGTATCGAAAGGATACATATTCCTGTTGCTTAAGATTATTTACAGGGTAATTGGTTTTGATATTTTTAAGAACAGTCATATCATCGATGTTCTGTTTGTATTTGGTCTGGCGGGAATGATCTTCGGTTCCTTAAGTGCCATTGCGGAAAATGATATCCGCAGAATGATAGCTTTTTCCTCGGTAGCCCAAATCGGCTACATTTATATGGGGATCGGCATGGGAACCGAGGCAGGTATGACAGCCAGCGTGTTCCACATTCTTTCCCATGCAGCTACCAAGTCACTTTTATTTATCGCGGCAATCGGACTTACGGATGTTTCCGGAGGGAGCAGAAAGTTTATCGACTTAACGGGTGCTGCTTACAGAAATAAGTGGGCGGGAGTCACCTTTACGGTAGGTTCCCTATCTATGGTAGGTGTGCCCATGTTTTCCGGCTTTATCAGTAAGCTGTTATTTGCCCAGGCAGCAGTCCAGAATCATGCAAAAATGTTGCCGGTTTTAATTGTACTGGCAATCAGTACGATTCTGAATGCAATTTATTTTATGAAGACAGTGATTCGTATCTATACACCGGTTGAGGATACTCCTTATGAAAAGGTAACCTTTAAGGATATGAAGCTGTATGCAGTGACACTGATTTTCTTTATTATACTGAATGTTTTGCTTGGCATCAGTTCGCAGCCGGTAGTAGATCTGATAGAACAAGGTCTTTCCATGTTTGCATAAAGGAGAAGGAGAAATGTATCTTTTATTTAACCTGACGGAAAATCTGCCTATTTTATTTAAGATAGATGAAATGGGTCTTATTTTTGCAGGAATGACGATCATCGTATTTCTGTGTACGGGTCTTTTTTCCGTGGAGTATATGAAACATGATCAGAAGCAAAAAAGATTTTATCTGTTTTATGTGCTGGTATTTATAATATTAATAGCGCTGTGCTTTGCAGGGAATCTTATTACCTTTTACCTGTTTTTTGAATTGCTGACTCTGGCTTCTATGATTTTGGTGCTTCATAATGGCTCAAAAGAGGCAATTATGGCAGGTTTAAAATATTTGTTTTATTCCCTGTGCGGTGCTTATATGGTATTGTTCGGATTGTATTTTATCAGCAAATACGGAAATACGCTTACCTTCAGCGAAGGCGGTGTGATCAATCAGGAACTTGCAAAAGGACATACAGGTCTGCTTCTTGCAGCTGCCTTTGTGATGATTCTTGGTTTTTCCGTAAAAGCAGGTATGTTTCCCATGCATGCCTGGCTGCCTGCTGCTCATCCTGTAGCGCCCTCACCTGCTTCCGCAGTTTTGTCCGCAGTGATTGTAAAGGCAGGTGTGCTTGGTATCATCCGTGTGATCTACTATATTTTTGGCGCTGCTTTCCTTAAAGGTACCTGGGTACAGACGGCATTTATGGTGCTTACTCTGATTACGGTATTTATGGGTTCCATGCTTGCCTATCGGGAGCCTGTTTTGAAAAAAAGGCTTGCCTATTCAACCGTCAGTCAGGTTTCCTATATTTTATTTGGTCTTTCGGCCATGGATCTGAATTCCGTAACCGGCGGTGTGCTGCATGTAGTTGCCCATGGGTTTATTAAGGCAGCATTGTTCCTCTGCGCAGGTGCTATCATTTACCGAACCGGTAAGACAAGAGTGGATGAGCTTCGCGGAATCGGGAAGGAAATGCCGCTTTTGATGTGGTGCTATACGATTGTATCCCTGGGGCTTATCGGTATTCCGCCCACAGGAGGATTTATCAGCAAATGGTATCTGGCAGTGGGGTCTCTTGAAACCGGCATTCCCGGTTTTGCATGGATTGGTCCCGTGATATTGCTTATCAGCGCACTTCTGACGGCAGGATATCTGCTTCCACTTACAATTCAGGGATTTTTCCCGGGAGCGGATTATGATTATAAGGCCTTACAGAAAAAGGAACCTGCCGGGTGGATGACGGTTCCGGTTTTAATACTTACTGTTTTAACTGTGCTGATGGGTCTGTTCCCTAACGGGCTGGTTGATTTTATCCGGCAGATGGTTACAAAGCTTGTGTAGGAAAGGAGAAGGGATATGAGAGAAATTATGATGTTTATCGTTATTTTACTTCCTGTGCTTACAGGCATACTGGTTCCATTACTTCCTTTTAGGCAGAGAAAGCAAATGGAAATCTTTCTGGAGAGCCTTGTAATATTGAATACCCTGCTTGTCTGGTGGCTTCTGTTCAACCGTCCTGCGGAACCTTTTACCCTGGCCAGGTTTACAGGAGATCTGACTATTACTTTTAAACTGGATGGCATGGGAATGGTGTTTGCAGGTCTGGTATCTGCTCTGTGGCCGTTTGCCACTTTATATGCCTTTGAATATATGACAAAGGAAGAACATGAAAAAATATTTTTTCTGTTTTATACGATGACTTATGGAGTGACCCTTGGAATTTCGCTGGCAGGTAATATGCTTACCATGTATTTCTTCTACGAGTTGCTGACGCTGGTTACAGTGCCCCTTGTGATGCATACGCTGACAAGGGAAGCCATACTTGCCAGCAGAAAGTACCTGTATTATTCTCTGGGCGGTGCGGCTTTTGCGTTTATCGGTTTGATTTTTATCATTATTTATGGAAATACTACCGATTTTGTTCTGGGTGGTGTGCTGAATCTCGAGAAGATCGGTGACAGGACCAATATTCTTTTATTGATATATGTTATGGCCTTTATGGGCTTTGGTGTAAAAGCAGCAGTCTGTCCTTTTAACTCCTGGCTTCCTGATGCGGGTGTTGCACCGACACCGGTAACGGCATTGCTTCATGCGGTAGCAGTGGTAAAATCCGGTGCTTTTGCAATCCTTCGTCTGACTTATTACAGCTTTGGTACGAACTTCCTGAAAGGAACCTGGGCGCAGAACGTGGTAATGGTAATTGTAATGTTTACCATTGTGTATGGCTGCAGCCGGGCGGTAAAGGAAACTCATATTAAGAGGAGACTGGCATACTCCACCATCAGTAACCTTTCCTATATTGTGTTTGGCGCGGTTCTGATGACCCCTCTTGGAATGGTGGGTGCTTTGACCCATATGGTATTTCATGCCGTCATGAAGATCAGTTCCTTTTTCTGTGCAGGTGCCATCATGCATCAGACAGACAAACATTATGTGCATGAGCTTGATGGTCTTGGATACAGAATGCCGGGAGTCTTCACCATTTTTACAATTTCCGCCTTTGGACTTATGGGCGTTCCGGGATTTGCAGGTTTTATCAGTAAATGGAATCTGGCAGCTGCGGCAGTGGAAAGCGGCAGCCCGTTAGCTTATGCAGGAATCGTATGCCTTCTGGTTTCTGCACTGCTCACAGCCATTTATATGCTGACTATTGTGATCAGGGCTTTTTTCCCGGGAGAAAATTTTGATGACAGTAGTATTAAAGAATACAGGGATCCTAACTGGAAAATGATGGTTCCCCTAATGGTATTTACTGTATTTATTATTATATTTGGACTTTATTCTACACCTGTTGTACGGTTCCTTACAGATGTAGCAAAAGGCTTATATTAAGGTCAGGAGGAAGCGTGAATATGAATTCTCTTTTAGCTTTCGGTGTGTTTTTTCCTATGGTGGGAGCAGTGATTTCTTATCTGCTTGGGAGATATCAAAAGAACATTCGTGATTATTTTGCAGACGCGATTTCAGTGGTCACTTTTGCAATATTTCTGTTTTTATTGATAAGCCGCATGACAGGAAATACCGGCAGCCTTTCCTTTACTGTTCCAGGTGTATGCGGTCTCGGACTTCATTTTACGCTGGACGGATTTCGGGCACTGTACGGAACCATTGCTTCCTTTATGTGGATGATGAGTACCCTGTTTTCCAAGGAATATTTTGCACATTACAGAAACAGAAATCGTTATTATCTGTTTTTGCTTCTGACTCTTGGCGCTACTTTGGGAGTTTTTCTCTCCGCAGATTTCTATACAACCTTTATTTTCTTTGAAATCATGTCCTTTACCTCTTATGTATGGGTGGCTCATGATGAAAAGAAGGAGTCGTTGCGTGCAGCAGGCACTTATCTTGCAGTAGCGGTGATCGGCGGACTTGTTATGCTGATGGGTATTTTCCTTTTGTATGACATAACAGGAACTCTGATGTTTGATCAATTGATTGGTCTGTCAGCTAATCCTGATATGCTCAGAAATTCAGATATTATAATTCCGGGAACAGAAAAAAGGATTTGGGCAGCGGGTATCTGTATGCTCTTTGGCTTTGGAGCCAAAGCAGGTGCTTTTCCTCTCCATATCTGGCTTCCAAAGGCTCATCCTGTGGCACCGGCACCGGCATCGGCTCTGCTTTCCGGTATTCTGACCAAGGCAGGTATGTTCGGAATTTTAATTTTGAGCAGTTATATTTTCCTTGGAAACAGCATATGGGGAAGTATGATTCTGGTTATCGGTGTATGCACTATGGTGGTTGGCGCGGTGCTTGCGCTGTTCTCCGTGGATTTAAAGAGAACGCTTGCCTGTTCCTCCGTATCCCAGATAGGCTTTATTCTGGTGGGTGTGGGCATGGCAGGACTGCTTGCGGAAGAAAACGGATTGGCTGTAAGAGGCACTCTTCTGCATATGGTAAATCATTCTCTGATCAAGCTTGCACTGTTTATGGCAGCCGGTGTGGTATTTATGAACGTGCATAAGCTGAATTTAAATGATATTAAAGGCTTTGGACGAAAGAAGCCGTTGCTTAACTATATTTTCCTGATGGGCGCTCTTGGCATTGGCGGCATTCCTCTTTGGAACGGCTATATCAGCAAAACCTTACTTCATGAAAGCATTTTGGAATATACAGAACTTCTTAAAGAAGGGGCAGTGAGCGGTATTTTCTCTGCCGGAATGATGAAAGGAATTGAGTGGAGCTTCCTGATCAGCGGTGGTCTTACTGTGGCGTATATGACCAAGCTTTATGTAGTATTGTTTGTGGAAAAGAATAATGACTCTGCTCTGCAGGAAAAATATGATTCCTTAAAGGGAGGCTATATGAATAAGATCAGTGCCTTTGCCCTTACTGTCAGTGCAACGCTGCTTCCTGTTATGGGATTTTTCCCGAACGCGGTGATGAACACGCTGGCAGATCTGGGAGAGGGCTTTATGCATGGAGGAAAAGCAGAGCAGGTGGCTTATTTTTCCATTGAGAATTTGAAGGGAGCTTTTATCTCTATCGTGATCGGTGCGCTTATTTATTTTATCATGGTAAGGCTGTGGCTTGTGAAAAAGGAGGATGGAAAAACCATTTATCTGAACAGATGGCATCCTTATCTTGATCTGGAAAATACCGTTTACCGTCCTGTTCTTCTCAAATTCCTGCCTTTTGTATGCGGTGTGGTATGTCGTGTGCTTGACAGTCTTGTGGATACTATAGTGGTAGTGCTTCGGAAGACTGTTTACAGAGACAGTAAGCTTCCCCATGAGCTGGAGGAAGGAACGGCGCTTACCCATATACTTGGAAGCATTGCCAATACTTGGGAAAAAGTGGCTAATGCTACTATCTGGAAGAAGAAAAAGAGAAACATTGATTATGAACATAAGTATGCCATGACGCACGAAGAGCTGGCAGAAGACAGATTCATTATCGGGAGAAGTTTGTCCTTCGGCCTTCTGATGTTCTGTATAGGATTACTGGTTACGGTAGGATATCTGCTGTTTATTAAGTTTACTGTGTATGGTTAAATTGATAAGGTTAAATTTACGGTGCAGACATTGACAATCACGTTCAAAAATTGTATGATGTGTAATGTCGTACCACTTCGGGGTGTGGCTCAGCTTGGTAGAGCGCTACGTTCGGGACGTAGAGGTCGCGCGTTCGAATCGCGTCACCCCGACTTGACAGAAAAGTTGAACTTTGAGCATTCAGAGTTCAGCTTTTTTATTGCATTTTTTTTCAGATACCCATATACTGTTTATAGCGTTTGTTATTTTACTCAAGGAGGAAAAATATGCGGGAAAATAAAGAGGTAGAAAAAAGGTTTGTGGAAGAAGAATTTACAAACAGGAGAATGCTTATTGGCTATGGGATAACAGTGGCAGTGCTGTTGCTGGCATATCTGATGGAATTAGTGAAGGGAAACAGAACGCTTGCGTATGTGGCAGTATTCTTCATCATTTTGTTGCTGCCGTATCTTTTGACATTTCTTATGTACAGAAAGAACAAAGGATCAAAAGCGGTAAGAAATGTAGCTGCTATGGGATATACGATAATGTATGCTTTTGTATTATGGACCTCTGTCAGCGTTCTTTCTTTTGTGTACATTATACCTATGCTGATAATCTTATCATTATATCAGGATAACAGGCTGGCATTAAGAACAGGTATTTTGACAATTTTTATTAATATTGTATTTATTATTATCAGTATCAGCAATGGTGCTTCAAAGGAAGATATTGTCAATTATGAGATTGAAATGGCTGTCATACTGATGGTGGTTGGATATTCTTATATGAGTTCCATAACCATGAGGAGAATATCACAGTACAGGATAAACCAGATAGAAGCAGAGAAGGAAAAAGTGGCTCATATTCTGGAAAAAATAACCGGAGTGGTGAACCATCTGAGTGCCAATATCACAGATATCAATGAGGAATCCAAGGCAATTGCTGCGCAGGGTGAAAGCAGTAAGGAAGCACTTAAGGGAATGGTAGATGGGACAAACGAACTGGCAGATACCGTTCAGAATCAGCTGCGTATGACAGAAGATATCAACAACCTGACAGATGCCATGCAGAAAACTGTTGAAGATATTCAGAGTAAATTTGCCGATACGAGAAAAACGGCGGATGAAGGCAACGAAAATATGGGTGAGCTTGGCACTGCTTCCGGACTCAGTAAAGAGGCAGGAAATGAAGTAAGCAATACGATGGCAGACCTGATGGAAAGCATGGGAGAAGCAAAGGAAATACTGGGACTGATCGAAGGTATTACCAGCCAGACAACTCTTCTTGCACTGAACGCCAGCATTGAAGCAGCCCACGCCGGAGAAGCAGGTAAGGGCTTTGCCGTAGTGGCGGATGAAATTAAACAGCTGGCTGAACAGACAAAAGAGGCGACGGACAGTATATCCAATATCTTTATAGAGCTGCAGAATCAGGCAGACAAAGCAGGAAACAGCGTAAGCAGATTGATTAAGACAAATGACACACAGACCGGTCTTGTGGAAAAGACAAAGATAACCTTTGACAAGATCAAAAAAGATATTGATGAAGTCAATGAAAAGGTAAAAGTTCAGCGAAGTGATATGGACAGGATCGTGGCAAGTAATGCAGAAATAAGCAGAAATGTGGAAAGCTTAAGTGCTTTTAGTGAAGAATTATATGCAAATGCGGAGAATACCCAGAATCTTGCAGATAAGACAATCATAGGTACCGCTAATATCAGTACACTGCTTGACGGTGTTGTGGCAGAAGCTGACAGTCTGCAGGAAATTATTGACAGCTCTCAGGGAGAAGAGAATTATGCTTGAAAAGATCAAGAATAAATTTGACATTACCTTTTTCAAATTTATTGTTGTGGGAGTGATTAATACCGTAGTGGGAACAGCAGTAATGTTTATGGCATACAATGTTTTCCATCTGTCTTACTGGATCTCTTCAGCGGCAAATTATGTTGTGGGAAGCATATGCAGTTACTTTTTAAATAAGTATTTTACGTTCCAGAATAAGGACAAGTCACCTGTGATCATTCTGAAGTTTGTGTTGAATATTACGGTGTGTTATCTGATCGCATACGGAGGGGCCAAGAAGCTGATCCTGATTTTATTGTCAAGCTTTTCAAAAGAATGGCAGGATAACATTGCCATGGTCTGTGGCATGGGTTTGTTTGTGATTCTGAATTATTTCGGGCAGAGATTCTTTGCATTTAAAAAGAAAGATTGAGGAGCCTTAAATGGAAGAAAATCATAATCAGGAAACTGATTTTATGAAGGAGACCATTAAACAGCGTCCCCTGAACAGGCGAAAGTTGATACGGCGTACACTTGTTACGGCAGCCATGGCAGTGATTTTCGGCACGGTGGCATGTCTTACTTTTTTGTTGCTCGAACCGGTGATCAGCAATAAGCTGTATCCGGAAGAAGAACCTTCCACGGTGGTTTTGGTGGAGGAAACGCAGGAAGATGAAATTCTTCCGGAGGATATGATCGTGGATGAATCCCAGATGAATACAGAGCCTGCGGAGCCGCCGGCTCTTGAGGATGAGCAGATTGCCCAGGTGCTTTCAGAGATGAAGCTGGGGGTAGAGGATTATAATTCTCTGTATAATGCTCTTGCCGGAGTGGCAAAAGAAGTGCAGAAATCCATGGTGACAGTAGTAGGCATCACCTCGGATGTGGACTGGTTTAATAATGTCTATGAAAGTGAAGGCGCCGTTTCGGGTGTGATCATAGCAGATAACGGTAAGGAGCTTTTAATACTGACAAATTATAATGCCATTAAGGATGCAGAAATACTGAAAATTCGTTTTTACGGCAGTAAGGAGTATGAAGCTGCCCTCAAAAAAAGAGATTTAAACACAGGCCTTGCCATTTTGTCTGTGCTTAAGACCGATATGGAAAAAACTACACTTGAGGCGGTAAAAACTGCAAATCTCGGTTCCTCTGCGGGGAGCAATCTGGCGGGAAATCCGGTGATTGCAATTGGACAGCCCATGGGAGTTACCGATTCATTGTGCTACGGTTTCATCACTTCCGCAGGAAGTACCATTGATCTGCCGGATTCCAAATATAAATGGATCACAACGGACATTTACGGGAGTACGAATGCCACAGGCGTACTGGTGAATTTAAAAGGACAGATTATCGGGATCATAGATACGGTGCACAATAACAGTGACACGAAAAATCTGATTGGGGCGCTTGGCATTACTGACTTAAAAAAGGTCATTGAGCGCATGTCCAATGATAAGGATATTCCTTATCTTGGAATACATGGTGCAGATGTATTACTGGAAATTCATGAAGAACTTGAAGTTCCTTATGGTGCATATATTATGGAAATTGATATGGATTCTCCGGCTATGGCAGCAGGTATCCAAAGCGGTGATGTGATCACCGGAATGGGAGAGGCAAAAATCAGTACTTATCAGGAACTGATCAGCTGTATTATTGAGAGTGAGCCGGAACAGATCATTCCCGTGACCTTGCTCCGCCAGGGACCTGACGGTTATACGGAAATGGAACTGGATGTAGTTCTTGCAATGAGATAGAAAGAAGGATATTACATGAAATTTATAAAAGATTACAATGACGGCGACAGAGTTTTTGATATATATCTTTGCAAGCATAAGACATCGGCAGTCACCAAAAACGGAAAGCCCTATGATTCTGTGCTGCTTCAGGATAAAACCGGCACCATCGATGCCAAGGTCTGGGATCCGAACAATGCGGGCATTGCGGAGTTTGACACGCTTGACTACATAGAGGTCTACGGAGAGATTACCAGTTTTCAGGGTGCCCTTCAGGTAAATGTCAAGAGAATCCGCAAATGCCAGGAGGGAGAATATAACCCTGCCGATTATCTGCCGGTAAGTAAATTTGACATTGAGGAAATGTACCGGGAGCTTCTTCAGTATATTGCTAAAGTAGAAAATCCTTATTTGAATCAACTTTTACAGGAATTCTTTGTAAAGGATGAAAAATTTATTAAGACTTTTAAGCAGTCCTCTGCAGCGAAAACAGTGCATCACGGTTTTGTGGGAGGACTTTTGCAGCATACGTTAAGCGTTACCAGGCTATGTGAATATTACTGCAAGGCGTATCCTCTTCTGAAAAAGGATCTGCTGATCACGGCTGCCATCTGTCATGATATCGGAAAAACGAAGGAGATTTCCCTTTTTCCGGAAAACGATTATACCGATGACGGACAGTTTCTTGGTCATATTGTGATTGGTGTGGAAATGGTGGGAGAAAAGATCCGTCAGATTCCGGGATTTCCGGCAGTGCTTTCCAATGAATTAAAGCATTGTATTCTGGCGCATCACGGAGAATATGAATTCGGTTCTCCCAAAAAGCCTGCCATCATGGAGGCAGTAGCTCTCAACTTTGCAGACAATACGGATGCCAAGCTGCAGACTTTTACGGAGATCATGGAAAACACCACGGAAACGGGATGGCTTGGGTTTAACAGGCTGTTTGATTCCAATCTGAAGGGAACCAGGATGGAGTAGGATATGGAGTTTAAGAAAAACGATTATGTGACGGTGACAATCGAAGACATCAGTAACGAGGGAGAAGGGATAGGCAAAATAGATGGCTATCCTTTCTTTGTCAAGGATGCGGTGATCGGGGACAGAGCCAGGGTGCGGGTTACCAAGGTAAAAAAGAATTACGGTTTCGGAAGATTAGAGGAGGTGTTGACACCTTCTCCTTTTCGTGTGGAGCCACCTTGTCCAATCCACAGACAGTGCGGCGGCTGTCAGATTCAGGCTATGAGTTATAAAAAGCAGCTGCAGTTTAAGGAGTCAAAGATCAGAAATAATCTGATTCGTATCGGAGGTTTTGCTCCCGATTTTGTAGACAGCGTCATGGAGCCTATAGTAGGGATGGAGGAGCCATTGCGCTACAGGAACAAGGCTCAGTATCCTATTGGAACAGATAAAGACGGAAACCCTATAGCGGGATTTTACGCTGGAAGGACACATTCCATTATTGCCAATACGGATTGTCTTTTAGGAGCGGAAGAAAATAAGGTAATTCTGGAAAGTGTTTTAAATTACATGAAAGAAAACCATGTGACGGCTTATGATGAGACTACGGGTAAAGGGTTAATCCGTCACGTGCTGATCAGGAAAGGCTTTGCCAGTGGGGAACTGATGGTATGCCTGGTGATTAATTTCAGAGGAAAGAAGAGTGATTCCCGGTATTTACCGGCTCAGGAAAAACTGGTGGCTGTACTGACAAAAATATCCGGTATGACAAGTATTTCTGTCAGCATCAATACAGAAAATACCAATGTGATCATGGGAAAAGAAGTTCATACCATCTGGGGAAGAGACAGAATCACAGATACCATTCATGTGCGGGATACGTTACATGATTTTGCTCTGACAGAGAAAGGCATCACATTTTCCATATCCCCATTATCTTTCTATCAGGTGAACCCGGTTCAGACGGAGAAGCTTTACAGTTTAGCTCTTGAATATGCCGGGCTGACCGGCAGGGAAACGGTGTGGGATCTGTACTGCGGAATCGGAACCATATCCCTCTTCCTTGCGGGGAAGGCGAAGCAGGTATATGGAGTGGAGATTGTTCCCCAGGCAATCGAAGATGCCAGAGCAAATGCAGCCAATAACAGTATTACAAATGCGGAGTTTTTCGTAGGAAAGGCAGAGGAGATGCTGCCGGAAAAATACGAGAAGGAAGGTATCTTTGCAGATGTGATCGTGGTTGATCCGCCCCGCAAAGGCTGCGATAGTGATTGCCTTACCACTATGCTCAAAATGAAGCCGGAAAGAATCGTGTACGTGAGCTGCGACAGCGCCACTCTGGCAAGGGATCTTAAGGTGCTGTGCGATGGCGGGTACGAGATTAAGAGAGTCAGAGGCGTGGATCAGTTTGGGATGACGGTGCATGTGGAGACGGTATGCTTATTGTCCAAACTTCATGAAGCAAAGCATCATGTGAATGTCACTGTGGATATGGATGAGATGGATCTGACCAGTGCGGAGAGTAAGGCTACGTATGAGAAAATTAGAAAATATGTGGCTGAGCATAATGACGAGATGAAGGTTACTAACCTTTATATTGCGCAGGTGAAGAGAAAATGTGGTATTGAGGTTGGAGAGAACTTTAATTTGCCAAAGTCGGAAGAAACGAAGCAGCTAGAGTGCCCGAAGGAGAAAGAGGATGCTATTGTGGAGGCTCTGAAGGCGTTTAAGATGATTTAGTAATTGATAAAAAGAGGTGATATTTTTGGATTTGAAACAAAAAGAGTTGATACAAAGACATATCGCAACACATACGATTCATTCAGCAGAAGATAGATCTGCAGTCAGCTATTTAGAAAGTGTATTAAATCCGGGAGGAAGAATTAACACAGCATTTTCTTGTGATGATAAATGGCCAAATCATGATGGAACTTTTGAATATGTTTCAAATCCTGACATATCTAGACGTCCAGAACATAATTTTTTGGTTCAAATAAAAGGAACTCATAATTATCAAGAACAAAATGGTACTATTTCGTATTGCCTTCAAAGCTTGGCGTTCCCTGCATTTATTGCACAGGAGATAACGGCGGATCCAGGTATATTATTTGTTGTTTTGAATCCAGATAGCAGAAACGATAAACGTATATTTTGGAAGTGTTTGTCGCCATTAGTTTTGAGTGATATTGATTTTTCTAAAGATAGTAAGATAATTAAGTTTTATCCTGAGGAAGAAATAAAGGATACTGATGAAAGCATTGATTATTTTTGTGGAAGATTAGATTTTATTCTTGATAATCATCTATTTTTGCATAAATTGAATGCTGACAAATTGGAAAAAGAAGAAGCATTGAGAATTGTAAATTATCAGTGTAAAGAGATTTCAGATTGTATTAATATTGTTTGGGAGGATTCAGAATGCAGGGATGAAGTTTCGAGAAGAATTGTAAGAGATTTGTATGATTTATGCTATGCAACACTTATATTAAATGCGTACAAAAGCGGGTATACTATTGTTAATGAAAAACTAGCGTGGGAAGTATCTCAATTTAGCGTTGAAACAAGGTATCTATGTAATTTCCTAAAAGGCCTAAAGTATATAAACCATCGTATCCCTAAGGAAGGACAAGCTGAAAGATTAATGCTTAAGTATTATAACTATCTTTGGGAGATTCGCAGAACCTTAAGAAGAGATTATGGTATTGATGTATTAGATAATCTTGAAAAATTTCCTATAGATTTGGATATGGTAGATTCAGAATACTATGAAATGGTTGCAAAAAGAATTGAGAAAACAGATTTAACACCAAGAAATGTTAGAATTTCTAGATATTATATTCAGAGAATTATTCCATTCTTTGTTAAAGGAGAAAGATATTATGAAATCACTCTTCAACTGGCTGGATTGTATTCGACGAAGTTTAATAGGGTAACTGTGTATAGTAAAAAGACAATTTCAACAAATTACTCTATTCAAATTGCATATACAGAAACTGAAATAGAATTATGGGGTATTAAAAACAGAATAAAAGTATTAAATGATTGGAAGGTTGCAATTGATCCTTCATGTCTGAATAAAGTGGCGAAGATGCTGAAAATGGGCACAAAGATTAATCGTTCTTATGGAGAGTATATTGAATTGATGAAAGTTCTTACAGCGACAGGTATGAACTTATTAGAAATCATTAATTTGAGTGATGAACGATTTACGGAACTTTATAGTAAAATATATAGTTCAACCAATACACATAATTTTGGTGATGTCCTGTTAAAAATACGAAATAATTATTCGAAATCATCCCAAAAAGAAGGAAAAAATGTTATTGGATACGCATTATTAACTATGCGAGAAGAAATACTGGAAGATTTATTACCAAATCAATTTAATGGTAAATATCTTTTAGATGATCTCTTTATAATAAGAAAATGTTTTCCATTTGATAAAAATCCGCTTATTTCAAATCTTGTGGGAACAAAAACAAGTAAAAATGATAGAGATAGAATTATTGAAATGGTTGATGATTCGAATGCAGTAGCTTTAGCACAGCCATATATGATGATTGAAAGCTTAATCAGTGAGACAGGAGAATTATTATTTGAAAAAGAAAAAGTTGCAACTGAAGAGGCTATTAAAAGATATAATGTTAGTTTAGATGAGTGGGAACAAAAACAAGGTTATAATATAGTTGAAAAAAATGGATTGATTTGTATTGCTTCTTATTATGACACAACAATATATATACTAAATAGGCTATTAGAGTTATCACATAGCACGAATAGAGAACAACAAAAAAAGAATGAGCACTATCTTAATAACTGTGGAATTGTATGGGATGATCCAATAAAAAAGACTGCGTTATCTTACCTTTTTGTGAATTCAAATGTAATGCTCATTTATGGTGCTGCTGGGACTGGAAAAACAACATTGATTAATCATATTTCAAATGTCATGATACAGTCTACAAAGCTCTATCTTACAAAGACTCATACGGCACTACAAAACGTACAAAGACATTTGGATTATATAGAAGCTAATTGTGAATTTGCAATTATTGATAGTATTACTAGAAGTAATTCGTTGATAAATTATGATGTCGTTTTTGTGGATGAGTGTAGCACCATAGACAATCGGACTATGGAAAAGTTACTCAGTAGAATTAATAGTGGAACAATGCTTGTATTGTCAGGTGATATTTACCAGATTGAATCTATTGATTTTGGTAATTGGTTTTACTATGCAAAAGACATTATAAAGACAAAGGGTGCTAATATCGAACTATGTCATACGTGGAGAACAGAAAAAGAAGAATTAAAAAGTTTGTGGAATGCAGTTCGTGAAAAGTCTTCCATTATTACGGAGAAGTTATCTATGGATGGTCCTTTTTCAGAAAACTTAGGTGAGAATATATTTCATTTAGAGGATGATGAAGTTGTTCTTTGTTTAAACTATGACGGAAAATTCGGATTAAATAATATGAATCAATATTTTCAAAATGCTAATACACAAAGTGAGGCGTATTTATGGGAAGAATGGGCTTATAAAATAGGTGATCGAATTATATTTACAAATACAAAGCGTTCGTTGGTATTGTATAACAATTTAAAAGGCACTATTTTAAATATTGAATATGGTGAAAAGAAGATTATCTTTACGATAGAGGTAAAATCGCAATTAACAGAAGCTCAATGCAAGACGGAAACCTTTGAATATGTTAGAACGACAGAAAACGGAACCGTAATAAAAATTGAAATCATTTCATGGGATGATGAGTTATCAGAAGAAGATAAGATAAAGACAGTTATCCCATTTCAACTTGCTTATGCGATTTCTATACACAAAGCACAAGGTTTAGAATATAAATCGGTTAAAGTAGTTATACCATCGAGCAATGCAGAAAAAATAACACATTCGATTTTTTATACAGCCATAACTAGAGCAAAAGAACAGTTGAAAATTTTCTGGAGTGCAGAAACAATGAAGACGATAGTTGAAAGTTTTACAAATGAAAATAACGAACAGAGGACGCTTCCGATTATTAAAAAGGAATTGCAATGCAGAGATGTAGAAATTGAATGCTAAATTAGGGTATTGCTAGATGTTATGGTTAGTTTTGCAAAGAGCAGATTATGGAAATGTGCTTCATATTACAAGCAAAATGCTAAAAATGAGTGTGGTAACATCAATAATATATTCTCAATCTAAGGTGAGATTTTGTAAACACTAACATGATTTATATCAATAGATTGACAATCATTTTAGAAGTAAGACAGATGTGTGTATCTATTATTAGAATCACACATCTGTTTTTGCGTAATTATAACTTTCTAACTGTTCCGCCTTCAAACGCACTATACCCTGTTGGATTCTTCCTAAATTCAGAAGGTGTGATTCCAAGGCATTTTGTAAATTGCCGGTTGAAGTAAGAACTATACTTAAAACCACATTGGGTGGCAATATCATCAATCTTAAGATTAGTGTTAGATAGTAATTCTTGTGACATCTTAAGACGATAATGAAGCAAGTATTCTATGCAGGTGCAGTTTAGTTGCTGTTTGAAACGTTGGTTAAGTGTGGTTCGATTCAAGTGAACAAGCTCGCATAGGAAGCTTAATGTAATATCGTTTTGATAGTTGGCATGAATGTAATCAGTGCAGGTTGTGACCGGATTAGTATTCTCAGATAATTCGTAGAACTTTAATTTACGTTGGTCTACATATATGTCAAATATACAATTAAGTGTCTGGCGTAGCATTCTTCTGATACGGCAAGTCCAGTAATCATCGCTTTGTGCGTATGTCTCAGCACCAATCATAAGCATAAGTTCATTGAGGTGAACATATTGTTGAGGTGTTAAGTAAAAAATGCCTTGAAAATTTCCGTGATGCTTTGTAAACATATATAGCATATTTCTATCGTAAATATATTGTTCATCAATTGGAATCGAATCTTCAAGATTTTCAAATTTTAAACATGCTTTTATGTACCATGGATCAAAGTGAAATGCCTTGGCACTTAAATGTATGTGCTCCAAGCATTGAAGATTGTCGTATTGGGATATACAGAGTACAGCAGGAGACTTAACTGTTTGAATATGGTCATTGATTTTGATAGTTGCACTTCCACAAGAAACCATAATGATAGTACACCTGTTATCCATTGGCAGGGATTCCAGTGTATTATAAAAATCAAATTCAATTGGAATTTCTCTTTCTTTATGTCTATCGGTCTGAGGCATATAAATCTCCCTTTAAGAATATATTATCTGCAATTTGGGATTGCAAAAAGTATAAAAATGTGCTGCGTAAATGACATTGAAAGCTTATTTTACGCAAGTTATACTTGTATATAGTATAAATAAAAAGGCGGACAATGTCTATATGAAAAGATTATTCGTGTACAGTAAAAAATATTGGATACAAATGATAGTGGCGGCTATTTCCGGTGTAACTGCATCAATATCTACAGTTATGGTTATTGATATATTAAGAGAAATAATAGATTTCATTTCCAAGGGTAACATGATGCAAGAAATCCAGTATATTATTTTGAAAATAATAATTGTGATATGTATTGGTATTGTATCCAATTATATGGTAGCTGCAATGACAGGTTTTGTCGGTGCCGGATTGTTAAAGGATTTTAGGAATGACGCAGTGAATTCATTGATAAATGCCTCGCCGGAATATATCAATCAATGTAATTATGGAGATTTTATGGAGCGAATGACTGAAGATATAGAAGGTCTTGCAGGTTTCATGTCCGGCTATTTTAAAGACTGTTTGTATGTGCCAATTCTTACGGTTGTATATTCAGTATATCTGATTTCTATGAATGCTCCATTGGCAATGATATGTTTATTTCCATTGGCGATTATGGTGCCGTTGAATGTAAAACTGTTAAAGCCGATAAAACTTCGTCAGTTTCAGTATGTAAAAGAATTGGGACTTACTAATAATAATGTGGAAGAGGCATTTGCAGGGGCAGAAATAATAAAGTCCTATAATATTCAAGAGAAAATGATGAATCGATATGAAGACGCTCTTTATAAAACATTTAAAACATCCAATGAAACGGATTTGGCTCAGTATAATCTGGAGCCAATTTCAAGAGCGATACAAGAAGTCCCTATGGCGCTTGCTATTTGTGTTGGCGGTGTACTGGTATTTAGAAATGCAATCACAATGGGCGTGTTAATAGCATATATAAGTGTACTTAAAAAATTGATAGAGCCGTTATCGGGCTGCTATCAGTTGGTTGTACGTTCACAGGCCGCATTGGTTTCTGTTTCGAGAGTGTTTGACGTTATTGATATTCTGCCGGAGGAAGAGGTGTCAACTGGTGTGAAGAGTGACGAAATGATAACAGATTTTCCGGTAATCAGCTTTAATGATGTTACATTTGGATATGGGAACGAAAAAGTTTTAGTAAATGTGAGTTTTGATGTGAAAAAGGGAGAAAGAATAGCTTTTGTAGGAGAAAGTGGAAGTGGGAAAAGCACGATCATAAAACTGATTTCAAGACAAATATCAAGCAAAAAGGGTGGAATATTCTATGAGGGGATAGATTATTACAATTTTACACCAAATGAAATTCGTAAGAAATTGGCACTTATTTCACAGGAAGCAACATTGTTTCCTATGTCTATTGCGGATAATATTCGAATTGGTAATCCTGATGTCAGTAAGGAAGAAATCATAATGGCGCTTAAAATGGCTGGTTGTGAAGAGTTTATGAAAGAGTTGCCGGAAGGGATAGACACAGTTCTTACGGAAAAAGGAAATAATCTGTCCGGAGGGCAAAGACAAAGACTTACTATTGCGAGAGCAATAGTGAAAAATGCACCGATTTTTTTACTCGATGAACCAACATCTGCCCTCGACTTAGAAACGGAAAATACCATTTGTAATACATTTGATGAAGTGGCAAGGAATCATACAGTTATTGCCGTTGCACATAGGCTTAATACCATTAAGGATTATGACAGGATTTATGTATT
This sequence comes from Suilimivivens sp., assembly GCA_051879815.1. GTDB lineage: Bacteria > Bacillota > Clostridia > Lachnospirales > Lachnospiraceae > Suilimivivens. The sequence goes on from JBJEMT010000105.1 coordinate 54,430, forward strand.
AGATCATGGCAGGATTGTAGAACAAGGAACGCATAAGGAGTTACTAAATCAGCAGGGAAGATACTGTCAGATGTATCAGGATTACGTTCGAAAGGAGATAGAAAAATTGACATGAAAGATTTAAAAAGATTCTTATCCTATATGGGAAGATATAGATTTCCTTACTGGTCTATTCTCATAACAACATTGATAATGGAATCTTCTTTGCAGATACTTTATTCGTATGTGACAAAAAAGACTCTCAATGCTATTGAATTTCAGAATATGCAGTTATTTCGCACAGCAGTGATTGTATGTGTAGTCATTGTAATATTAAAGTGTCTTTTTCCGTATCTTCGGTATTTTCAAATCAGACTGGTTCGTAAAATGGTTTATGAATTGAAGTTGAAGTTGTATGAGAAATTGTTGAATATGAATATGGATTTCTTTCGTGATACACACAGTGCAGATGCGATAAAGACATTGAATTGGGATGCTAATTCACTGAAAGATTCTTGGTTTTCGCATATCTATTGGGTGCTGGGAAAGATTGTAATAGTTGTTTCATCTATTATTACAATGTACTTTTATAGCCTAATGCTGACGAGTATATCACTAAGTATTAGTGTGTTGACAGCTTTCATTTCTATTAAAATTAATCAATCTATTAAGGAATATGCGAAAAGGGTTCAAAAGAAAGCAACTAGGTTGTCCATGTTATTAAGTGATATTATATCAGGTTTTGTAACATTGAAAATGAGTTGTGGAGCTAAAGTTGTAGTAAATCATTTTTATGAGGAAAATGAAGCAGCGTCCAAATCAGAAAAAGATAGAGTTAAAATGGAAGCGTTATTTGAGATGGCAGCATTCTTGATGGGCATTATTGGAAGTTTTGGAACAATCATTGTGGGATCATTGTTTGTTTCAGAAGGAAAGCTTGATTATGGCACGGTTATGGCTGTGGTTACCTTGCAGATGGTTGTGAGTAATGCGATGCAAAGACTTGGGGGTTCTATATCTGCATTGACAACATCACTTGTTCGCGCCAGTCATGTATTTGATTTTATGGAATCAGATATGGAAGAGCAGATAACATGGTTTAATGCCAGGAAAGATTCTGAGAGAAAAAATAGTAATGCACAAAACGAAAGCGTGAAGGCTATTGATATAACCAATTTGCATTTTTCCTATAATGAAAATAAAGAATTAAAAGATAAGAGTAAAAAGTGTGCTCAGCTGAAATTCGAAAAAATGCAGATAAATACAGGCGAGAAGGTTATGATAACCGGTGAATCCGGATGTGGAAAGAGCACATTGCTTAGGCTTATTCAGGGATTTTATTCCGTTGAAAATGGGAAAATCAAAATCCTTGGTAAGGATATCAATGAATATTCATTGGCTGAATTGAGAAATGCTATTACATATGTTCCGCAGGATAGTTATTTGTTTGAGGGGACAATTGCGGAAAATATTGCATTTGGTTATAATGGGGTGACTGCTCCGACAATGGATATGATTGTCTGTGCAGCAAAGGAAGCATATGCTGACGAGTTTATTGAGCATATGCCAGAGGGATATAATACTAAGCTAACAGCGGGAGGAACTAATCTGTCTGGTGGTCAGCGTCAAAGAATATCAATTGCAAGAGCATTTATGAAAGAAGCATCTATTGTTTTGATGGATGAACCTTCATCGGCATTAGATACATATAGTGAAAATGCAGTCCTCGAAGCAATGAACATATTGATGAAGAATAAAACGGTAATTATGGTATCACATAGAATGACAGGAGCAGAGAAGTTTAATCGTGTGGTAAGGATGGATTAACGAAAAATTAACGACGGACTAACCATATTATACTTTTTTCCGGAAGCAGAAGATGATATTATTATCATAGATATGTAAAATACTAATAACGTTACGTATAAAACTAATAAAAGACTAATAATGAAACTCTTTTATTAGGATTTTGTCAGTGATATTATGATGATGGAAAGGTAAATGATTTGCATAAAAATTACAAAAACATACGGAAAAACTATGGTTTTACTACGGTATTGAGACTTTTATTAGAAAAATAGGTCATGTTATTATTATCATGTGAGTGGTAAACATATAGAATTAGAGAATAGGAATTTGTTGTGTTTATCTTAGAATTTGCAGTTTTGTTGTAAAAAAACTACTTTATAAAATCAGTTTAGGGCATTAAAAGGAATCGAGAAATCGGTTCCTTTTTTAATGCCTAGAAAAGGAGAAAATGCGAAATGAAAGAGTATTCAAAAGGAATCTATGTAAAATTTAAACCGGAGGAGATAGAGATGATTCATGATCGGATGAAGGAAGCTGGAGTCCAGAACATGAGTGCCTATATCAGAAAGATGGCATTGAACGGATATATGATTATTCCTGAATGGCCTGATCTGAATAGGATGTTGTCTTTGCATTCAAGAATTAGCAATAACCTAAATCAGTATGCGAAGAAAGTAAATGAAACTGGAAATATCTACAGAGAGGATATTGCTGAATTAAAAGAGATGCATGTTGAACAAACTAAGCTACTTAATAAAACGCTTAAGTCAGTCATTCATCTTTATGATGTAGATTCAAAGAAGAGTAATTAATTATTTTGTAAAAGCGACAGCGTAGCTCTGCGGCTTGCCAGCAGTTCGAGGGGATTGGGGCATCTCCCCAACAAGCAAAAAATGCGCCGGGTATATACCGGTGCACTGCTTGCCAATTTGCGAAAAAGCATCGGGAGAGTGTGACAAAATAAAATGGTTGAGAAGGATTGAGATAATGGTAAAAAATGTCGGAGACAAAAACAGATATCTATTTTATGGAAATGTCAATAGATACAAAGTTGCTATATGAATTCTTTTCAGAACGAATTTCATTATCAATAAAAAACGGATGGATTAACGAGCAGGGAAGAGTGTTTATTTATTATTCAGTAAAAAACTTTTGTGAAGATTTGAATTGTGGTACGTAAAAGGTTTGCAGGGTACTAGAAGAATTAGAGAAAATGGGTCTGCCTGAGCGAAAGAGGCAAGGCCTTGGGAGACCAAATAAGTTATTTCTGAAAAGGGTATTTTGTAAATCGCCTATACAGTAAAAATCACTATTCAAAAACTGTAAAAGATACAGACCGGAATTTTTATTCTTACACTTCTTGAACTGTAAAAATAAAAAACTAATTAAACTAATAATAGCAATACTAAGTGAATTATATCTATCCTATCTTATCCTGGCTTGAAGGATGCTTCATTACCTGTGGATGCGATAGGATACGATGAATCAGGATGAACAATGTAAGAAAGAATTTGGAAAATGCAAATAGTTAACAAGAAATAGACATGGTATGTGTCTGCATTGATGTGGACATTACCGGGTCTTTTGTATGAAAGAAATGGAGGAACGTGATGATAGAGAGCAGAGTAGTATTGAAAGAAAGAGATGAATGGAGTTTTTTGGCAGAATTTATTGGAAACATGGTTGCTAAATATGCGGATAAAATTGATTTTAATTCCTTACCGGATCCGGATGTGTACTTGAATCAGAAATATATTTGTAAGATTTATAGGCTATTTCAAGAAAAGCACAAAATAATCAACGATTTTGATGTTGAATTATGCGGTTCCGATATGATATTATATTCAATATAGTAAATTACATAAATTCAATAATGTGAATAAAGGGCGGAACAATGACAATTAGTGAACGAATATTAAAAGTTTTGAAAGAAAGAAAAATGACACAGGCGGAGTTTGCAAAGCAGGTAGGTATTTCACCAAGTACCATTTGTGAATGGAAGAAGAGAAAGATGAATCCAAGTGCTGATAAGATTATGGATATCTGCAATGTTTTACAGATTACTCCAGAGCAGCTCCTTACCGGAAATGGTATTGAAGACGAAGAGGAGATTGCTGCAACAAGTCCTGAGAACCGATTTACACCTTATGATATTCAACTGATTGAAGATTACCATGGCCTTAAGGAAGAACAGCAGAAGCGACTGATGGCTTATATGGAGGCTTTGAAGAAGATAGAAAGTCTAGAGGAGATGTAGATATCTTTAAAGTCACAATTTGTTGCTTTATTTGAGGTTCCAGATTGAAGTTCCAATCTGGAACCTCAAATAAACATGAATTTTTTGTGAGGCGATTTTATGGATGAAATTATGATAAACGAAGGAAAAAGTACGCTTGAAATAGCTGGTCAAGATATAGATATCGCACAGTTGATTTATGTTATTCGAGGCAAACAGGTAATGATAGACAGTGATTTGGCAATTCTATATCAAGTTGAAACGAAAAATATTAATAAAGCAATGAAAAGAAATATAAAAAGGTTTCCGGATGATTTTTGTTTTGTATTATCTCCAGAAGAGGAAGAAGAATTGAGGTTCCAAATTGGAACCTCAAACGGGGGAAATACTCGTGGTGGTAGAAGATATCCTCATTATGTCTATACAGAGCAGGGCATTGCTATGCTATCCGCAGTGCTTAAAAGTGATGTGGCCATTCAAGTAAGTATTCGAATTATGAAAACCTTTGTTGAAATGCGAAAGTATTTAGCTAATAATGCATTTCTTATAGAAAAGATTAATTTAATAGAAAAAAGACAGATTGCTGGTGAAATTGAGCGAACACACTACCAAGAAGAAGCTGATAAGAAATTTGAAGTTATTTTTGATTATATAGAATCACATAAAGAAGACAATCAGAAGATTTTCTTTGATGGGCAGATATTTGATGCATTCAGTCTTCTCGCAGATATTATAGGTCATGCAAAAAAAGAGATTTTTTTGATTGATGGATATATTGATGTAGTCACACTAAATATTCTTGCAAAGAAGAAAATTGGCGTTAATATTTTTGCATATACCCTTCCGAATGCAAGGATATCTGCACAGGATATTAATAACTTTAATGCACAGTACTCAACATTAACTGTTAAGAGGACCACAGCGTTTCATGACCGCTTCCTGATTATAGATGGAGTGAAAGGGTATCATGTCGGAGCATCGTTAAAGGATGCAGGTAAGAAGTGTTTTGGCATTAATAAAATTCTAGGTGTTGATGATATTAAGGAAATAATGAAGAAGGCACAGCAGACAAGTACATAAACTGAAAGGAGCTCTTATGCACTATAAGGAATTGAATAAAATTCAGAAAGATAGAATGAAACAGATTAGTGCTCATTCATATACCATGGAATGGGAAAATCCAGAGTTTATGGATTATTTAATGGGAGATCTCCCTAAAATTAGAAGATATCAGGAAGATAAGGATATTTCAAATGAATTAGCAAAACTTGAAAAGGTATTGGCTATGTATGATTCATTCTTGTCAAATAAAGCAAGTTTCCTTGATGAAGTAGAGAACAAAATTGTATCGATTCAGAAAAAGAAGGATT
>JBJEMT010000106.1:0-3936 GCA_051879815.1 Suilimivivens sp.
GCTGATCATAGTCGAAGCAAAGCTCGACAAAAATTTTGACTTCATAGAAGCGCTTGGTTTTGAAGTAACCAAAGAAAAACTTTATAAAACAAATAAACATGTATTTTGCAGAAAGGCAATCAAATGAGAAGAGCAATTTATCCCGGAAGCTTTGATCCGGTTACCTATGGTCATCTTGACATTATTAAAAGAGCAGCACAGATTTTCGATGAATTAACAGTAAGCGTTTTGAATAATAAGCAAAAAACTCCATTGTTTTCTGTAGAAGAACGTGTTAATATATTGAAGGAAGCAACAAAAGATATTCCTAATATAAAAGTTGAATCTTTTAGCGGACTTCTGGTTGATTATGCCAAATCACGTGATGTTCATGTGGTGATCAGAGGACTTCGCGCTATTACTGATTTTGAATATGAATTACAGAATGCACAGACAAATGCATTACTTTCAAAAGGAGAGCTTGATACTGTTTTCCTTACGACCAAACTTGAATATGCATATCTTAGTTCTTCCAGTGTAAAGGAAATTGCAAGCTTTAAGGGTGACATTTCCATGTGTGTTCCGCAGTTTGTAGCTAATATGGTCTATGAAAAATACGGATACAATAAGTAAACGGGGGTTAATATATGAGCAGCAGAATCGAACAGCTAATCGATGAGATTGAAGAATACATAGATGGTTGTAAGTATCAGCCCTTTTCCAATACCAAAATTGTTGTGGATAAGGAAGAAATTGATGAACTTCTCCGGGAGCTTCGTATGAAAACACCGGATGAGATTAAACGTTATCAAAAGATTATCAGTAATAAGGAAGCCATTTTAAGCGATGCCAGGGCCAAAGCAGAAGCTCTTATTAATGAAGCTACTATTCATACCAATGAGCTGATCAATGAGCATGAAATTATGCAGCAGGCATATGCCCAGGCCAACGAGGTTGTTACTATGGCAACCCATCAGGCACAGGAAATTCTTGATAATGCTACCATGGAAGCAAACAGCATGAGGGCAGCTGCCATGCAGTACACGGATGGGATACTTGCTAATGTTGAAAATTTGTTAAATCAGACCATGAAAACAACCCAGGATCATTTTGACAGTTTTATGGCCGCACTCAATAATTATAATGATGTAGTGAATGCAAATCGTGTGGAATTGAATCCTCCGGAACCTGATTCCTATGTAGGCGAAGCTTCGGATGATTCGGCTTCAGATGATTTAAATCTTGATATGCTGTAAAAAAGAAATTTGCAGCCGGCTTACCTGTTTTCAGTAAGCCGGCTTTTTACATAAGGAGATTTATGAATAAATTAACAAGGAAAATACAAAAGATAGTATGGATCATTGTTGCTGGAGTGCTGGGACTTTGGATACAAATTGTCCTGCCGGCAAATGCAGAAGAGGAACCTGTAATCGTAGTGATCGATCCCGGGCATGGCGGAGATAATCTTGGTGCTGAATATGAAGAATATACGGAAAAAGATATGACAATGATCGTGGCCCTTGCCATGAAAGAAGAATTGGAAAAGTATGACAGTATCACAGTTTATCTTACCCGCGAAAGTGATATTAGCATGACCATTAAAGACAGAGCATTGTTTGCTAAGGAAAAGAATGCGGATTTTCTTTTTTGCCTGCATTTTAACAGTTCTGTCAACCATAATCTGTATGGTGCCGAGGTATGGGTTTCTGCTTTTGGAGATTATTATATACAGGGACGACAATTTGCAGAAATTAATATGCAGATTTTTGAAGAAATGGGATTATTTTCCAGGGGAATAAAGACAAGACTGAATGATGAAGGTGATAATTATTACGGTATCTTAAGATATTGTACGGAGGTTGGAATTCCCTCAGCATTGATCGAACACTGTCATCTGGATCAGGAAAATGATCAGCCTTTCTATCAGCAGAGCGAAGAACAACTAAAGGAATTTGGACGCAAGGATGCAGAAGCTGTTGCGAAGTATTTTGGGCTGAAATCTTCTGAAACAGGAAAAGATTACAGTGGATATCCTAAGGCTGATATTCCTTACACTGAAGTGGTCAAACCTGACAAAACAGCACCCGAAGAATGCAGTATTGAAGTGATAGACATTGACAAAGAAGAAGGAAATGCTACTGTTTCCATGCATGCTGTGGATTATGACAGCTATATTCAGTATTACAGTTATAGTCTTGACGGCGGGAATACTTATTCTGAACTTCTTGGCTGGCCAAGGCCTTCCTGGAACAGCTCAGAACCTGAATATCTCTTTGTCATACCGCTTCCTTTTGATCAGGAGATTGAACTCAGAACAATTGCCTATAACGGATATGATGTTTTCACAGAAAGTAATATTATAACAATTCCTGAAATTCCTGCACCTGTCATATCTGAAGAGAAGGATAAAAACGATGAAGCAATAGAAACCTTTGCAGAATCAAAGGAAAGTTACCGTGAAATAACATATGAGCCTTTAGAAGATCCTGATGCGGGCAACCGGGAAAAACTCCGGCTAATAGCGCTGATACTGCTTATCAGTCTGATCATGACAGGAATTTTATATATTATGTTTCGAATGATTCTTAAATTAAAAGGCCATAATAAAAAGCACAGATAAGGGTAAGGATCAATTTATGAATAACATATTTTTTCAAAGATAAATCTGTAGACTGGATAGAGCTGTTTGTCTGTGCAATACAGGAAAGTCCCCCAAAGGTGAGCAGGCAGAGACTGATTACAGGAGCATTGTCTGCAAGATTCTGGATACCCCCAGTAATTTCCAGAAAAGCACTGATTACATTTTTGAGAAAGTCATTTCTTTTTAGCAAAAGAGCAGGAATCACATTCAACAGATTAAAGAATATCATATATCCTCCGAGCTTTGTGATACTTGTTAAGGAAGAAGAAACTGATTCATCCAGTGCCTGCAGAAATGAAGTAACAGGAGGAGTACCTTCGGTAAGCCTGTTTTGCATGGATAAGGCAGATCTATATTTCGTATAGCGAAGAAAAAGACCATAAAGGAGAGGAATTCCATACATGCCAAAAAGGAAGGGCAGAGGATTTAGGATTCCTATGGCAGGCAGGGCAAAGCTTAAAAAATAGACCGGTCCGATATTATTGCAGAATGCCAGCAGAAATTCTGCCTCCTGTTTCGTGATTCTGTTACGTTCATAAAGCTGGGCAATGACAACCGCACCCATGGGAAACCCGCACAAAAATCCAATAACAATAACATAGAGGCAGCTTGCATTTACCCGAAATAACGGCATCAGAAGCGGTTTTACAACCCTGACAAAGGAATCGGTAAGGTTCATACGGATCATGATGCCGGACAACACCATAAAAGGGAAAAGTGTGGGTATCATTTTCTGAAACCAGAGATTCAGACCGTTACAGGCATAAAAAAGGCTTTGGGCAGGATAAACAAGAATCATTACCGTCAAAAAGAAAACGGTGGCGGTGGAAAGAAACAGATCAGGATTTTTTCTCAAAACAGTGGTTCTTTTCTTATTTTGTGTTATTATAATATTTATGAGAATTGACAGGTTATTATGCGAACTGAATATAGGCTCCCGAAATGAAGTAAAGACTTTCTTGAAAAAAGGACTAATTACTGTAAATGGTGAAAAAATTACCAGACCGGAGATGAAAGTGGATGAAGCAAAGGCTGTCATTGTTTTTAAAGGCAGGGAATACAGGTATAGCCCCTTTGTTTACTATATGATGAATAAACCGGCAGGCGTTGTCAGTGCTACCGAAGATTCTCTTTCCAAAACTGTTCTTGATGTACTTACGGAATGCTTAAAAAAACAATATGGTGAGGAGTTGCCGGGAATTCCGGTGAAAGATATTTTCCCGGTAGGAAGACTTGATAAGGATACCGTAGGGTTACTTTTACTTACAAATGACGGAGAACTTTCCCATAATCTGTTATCCCCAAAAAAACATGTG
>JBJEMT010000107.1:0-3920 GCA_051879815.1 Suilimivivens sp.
AGACTCTTTAAATGCTGATACATAGGTTCTGCATTCTCAAGAAGGAAATCATAATAAGCACTCATAATAAAGGCAGGCGGAAAATCCGATGTCATATATTTCATGGTATCCAGACTTTCCATAGTGCCTTTACCCACATAATTTTTCGTCAGAATTTCTTTGCCTGTATACTCCATGAAAGGTTCATCCAGCTGATACTGCGCGCATTTCCTGGCATCATAAATGCCACAGTTTAAGGCTGCTGCTCGTATTGTCACATCAGGAATTGTAAAATCAAACATTTCCGCAAACTTCGGATTGGTAAAAATGGTGAGATACTGGCTGGCAAGCTGGGCACCGGCTGAATCTCCAACTACAAACAAATTTTTGACATCCACACAATATTCTTTTCCATGCTCTTTCAAAAAAACAAATACCTGATTGATATCTTCCAGTGCTGCCGGGTACTTATTTTCCGGTGCCAGGCGGTAATTGAAGTTAACAACCGTAAAACCTCTCTGTGCAAGGCTCATGCAGTAATACTGATAAATCTCCTTGGTGCCGTACACCCATGCGCCGCCATGAATACTGACGATTGTTGGCTGACAGACTTTTATCCCCTTTTTATGGTAAATATCAAGAAGGTTCCATTTACCGTATGGTCCGTAGGATATGTCATCGTGGCGGATGATATTTTCCGGTGTAGTCAGACCCTCATCACGCTTTCTGTCATTTTCTGCCCAATCTTTTCTGATATCTGCAACTTTCACTGCCCTGCTTATCATAAATCCTCCTGAAAATTATATGTATTTCTATTATTTTAACTTATTTCCCAGTATTTTCCACTTCTTAAGTCCCTGCCGGATATTTTTACCACGGTAAAATACGGTAAATTATCGGAACCAGCAACGCCGGAAGCATATTCCCTACTCTGAATTTCTTTCCGAAAGCTATATTAACTCCTACACAGAAAATCAGTGCGGAACCGATAAATGACAGATCACTGATAATGATGTCGCTTACAAAGTTACCGAAAAAAGCAGCCACAAGCGTAATACCGCCCTGATAGACAAAGATGGGAACTGCCGAAAAAATCACGCCGATTCCGTAGGTGGAGGCGAAGATTACTACAATAACAAAGTCAAGCACAGCCTTTGCCATCAGCATGGAATAATCCCCGCTGATTCCATCCTGAATTGACCCTACAATTGCCATAGCTCCCACACAGATGATCAGGGAAGTATTTACAAAGCCTTCCACAAACAGATTGTCATTCTGCGCCTTTACTGCCCCCTTGATTTTCTCACCAAGAAGATCCATTTTCTGTTCAATATTCAGCCATTCACCCACCAATGAGCCGATCACCAGTGAAAAAATGAGAAGCATAGTGCCTGTGGATGTAAGCTGTCCTTCTTCAATCACCAGCATTTTTGACAGCGTACCTGATGCTCCGATAAAGATAGTGGCAAGACCGCAGGCCTGCATCAAAATATCCTGCATTTGTTTCTTTAAACCGTTTTTCAGGCATAATCCTATTAGTCCTGCTGCTATCACAGCAGCCGTATTGATCAATGTTCCAATCCCTGTCATAGTTCTTACTCATCCCCATATCCAAGCTCACCGACATACCATCGCATGCCTTCTGTCGTTTTTACGCCTCCCTGTTTTGATATAATTTCAGTTTTTCATTAAACAGGGCGGCACTTCTCTGGTCATTCAGCCACATGATAACATAAACTGCCACAAAAATAAAGGCAATTGATAACGCAAGAACGAAAGCAACCAGCGGTTCAAAAATCATACCGGCATAATAGTTCAGTCCGAAAACCATTCCCTCTATTAAGAGAAGATGAATTCCTCTTCGGAACAAAATCTGCTTTATGCTGAGTTCCCTTTTTGATTTGGTAACCAGACCAAACAAAACGGAAAAAAATCCAAACAAAGGCGGGGAAAAGAACGCTCCATAGGGAAGTCTCTCCTGTGGGAAAAAGATCATGCCAAGCGTCCCTTCCAGAATCGTAATGCAGGTGGTACATACAAAAAAAGTCATCATAAACTCAGAAAAATTTTTTTTAATCTTCATCTCTGCCGCCTCCCATAACAATCTGTTTCATCTTCTTTGCATATTGTCTTGAAATCATCAGTCTTTCCCCATTTTTCATATGAGCAAAGAAACGTCCGTTAAGTGCCGGCGAAATGCTCTCAAGAAGCATCAGATTCAACACCACCGACTTGGAGCATCTGACAAAATGACTGGCTTCATACTGCTGTTCCGCTTCATAAAGCCTCATTTTTATCTCATATACCCTTTCCTTTGTATAGGCAAATACCTTTTCATCCAAAGCTTCAAAGTAATACACATTCTGGAGCTGAAATTTTTCCAGACGCTGATCCTGGGTTATCCCGGCAAGCTCTATTCCTTTTGCCTGTACATAATTTTGGATATCCTTTATATCTGAGGTGACCTCCACACATTCAATAACGACCTGTTCCTCTTCTTTATTCAAAATTTTTCTGATAGCTACTTTCATTCTAAAGCCCGCACTTTCAAAAAATGTAAATACTAATATTCCTCCTGTAAATCAAGAGTTCCCTCATCCTTTAAATAATAATTGAAAAAGGAAAGAACCACTTCATTCACATTTTCCATACAGGTTCTTGCATCCACTTCTCCTGTGCCAAGCATTTTTGCAAGGAGTGGAGAAATCATCGGAAGGTCCGTAAAATTCAGATGTCCCGCATCATTAAAAATAATCTCTCTGTAATCTACGGCATGCTCACCTACATAAAAATTCACATATTGCCAGCCTGGACAGATATCTGCAAGCTCTGCCTGCGCTTCCTTTGCCTGTTCATGAACCGTTCTGGAATTAATGTCAAGCAACGGAACAGGATAAGGGTTCTCATTGTAAATCTCCATCCCGTTTTCAAAACCCACATATTCTCCAAACATGGTTCCTTCCAGATCAATGACAGCATCAATATCACTTCTGTCCCTGCCAAGCTGGACAGAGGATGCTCCACCCATGGAATGGCCAAACAGACCTATTTTTTCCGGATTTATCAGAGAAAACGGAGCATCTTCACCTTTTCCTGCTTTATCTAACACAGTGTCAATGACGAAATTCTCATCCGCTGTGCGCAGAGCCATCCACTCTTTTCCGTTTTCATAGATGATTTGTTCCGTTTCTGAATCGTAGGTTCCGTTTCCCACATAGATGCTTTTTATGAAATCCATATCAGCATAAGTAACCTTACCGTTTACATCCTTTACATACATGGCATGATAGGGATGACCTATACTGGCCACCACATAACCGTTCGATGCCAGCTCCATGCAGGTGGAGTAATTGCTGTCGATCACACCAAACGCGCCATGGGAAAAGACAACCAAAGGATAATTGCTTTCTTCCTTCGGATACCAGAATTTCACGGTAAGTGCGCGTTTTTCTCCTGTATCCGTAAAGGTTTCCGTTCTGCTCTCATCCACCCATGTAAATTCCGCTGTTTCCACCTCATATCCGCCTGTAACTTTGAGCGGTTCATAAGTCGGAAACATAACACACTTTAATAAAACGATTCCTCCCACAATCAGGAAAAGTATGATGAGCAGCACCGTCACTATTTTTTTCTTCATGAATCAATCCTCCCGTTTCGTACATTTGCAATGTCATTTTACAATGCAACCATAGCATAATGCATGGCTGTACGAAACAGGTGAAAGGATAAGCTGCTTTTTTTGCGGATAAGCTGCAAAGGCGGAACCTCGTTCCGCCTTTCCTGCACTAAACATATTCCACATATGTTCCTTTATTTTCGCGTTTCGCCTGATATAGAGCCTCGTCTGCCTGTCCCAGCAAACGTATCAGGTCAATCTCTGTTCCCTCCGCAAACGCCACACCGCCGGAAGCACTGATTTTTCGCTCTGCATCTTCCGTAAG
>JBJEMT010000108.1:0-15542 GCA_051879815.1 Suilimivivens sp.
ATATGATAGCCATAAGAGGTCTCTACAATTCCGCTGATCTCTCCGGTTTCCAGATTAAAGGCAGCATCCTCAAAGCTTTGCTCCATCTCTCCTTTTCCGAAAGAATAAGTGCCTTTTTCATCTTCGCTGTATTCCATGACCAGTTTTTCAAAGTCACTGTCCTCTTCCCTTGCCAGCTTCAGCACTTCTTCAGCCTTTTTATATACTTCCCTCTTCTCACTTTCCGAATATTCAATCTTCTTTCCGGTTCCATCCAGAATATAGGTCTTAAACAGAATGTGCTGTACGGTTATGGTTCTTGCCTCATCATCGCTGATCTCAGGGTTGATATCCTTAATGATATATTCATAAACCTTTTTGGCAAGTGTATACTCCAGATACAGGTTTTCAATCTCCTTTTCTGTTACCTGCATGACTTCTTTTTCCGCCTCATTCAGAGAGGAAAAGTATTCCTGCGCAGCCTCTGCTGACTTCTGTTTTTCTTCTTCCGTAAGGGTTACTCCGTTTTTTTCTGCCAGCAGATTCATGGTCTTTATGCGGGCAAGCTGGGCAAGCACAGTTTCTTTTACATTTTCTTCCAGTGTGACCCCGTCCGAATTAGTCTGCCATATCTCTTCCCCATAGACACTTTCATACTGATTTTGGGTATTGGTCAGAAACACCATGACCTCAGGCAGTGTACAGGATTTATTTTCAATACGGAATATCTCATCCTTCGCAAAACCGGTAGTCAGAACCACCTTGGTATTTGTTCCATCGTCCCTGCAACCCGACAAAAAAAGCAGTATCATTGCTAAAATCAGTGCTGTTTTTTTCCTCATTTTTCTAAATTCCTTAAGATACTTCTTGCCACACTGATACCGTTGGCTGAAGCCTGCTGCAGACCTCTTGTTACGCCAGCGCCGTCGCCAATGGCACGAAGACCTTTAATGCTTGTCTCAAAATCTTTGTTAACGATTACTTTATTGGAATAAAATTTGACCTCCACACCGTAAAGCAGCGTTTCCTCTCCGGCAATACCGGGCGTGATCTTGTCAAGAGCAAGCAGCATTTCCTCAATATCTACCATGATTCTGTGCGGGAATACCAGAGACAGGTCTCCCGGCACCGCATCTTTTAAGGTGGGAACCAGATTATTCCTGCAAAGTCTTTCCTCTGTAGTGCGCCTTCCCCTCTTAAAATCCCCGAAGGTCTGCACCATGATTTTACCGCCGCAAAGCATATTGGAAAGCTGTGCGATCTGCTTGCCATACTCGATAGGCGTCTTAAAGGGCTTGGTAAAATTCTTGCTGACCAGAATTGCAAAGTTTGTATTATTGGTCTTATATTCCCGGGACTTATAGGCATGGCCGTTTACCACTGCAAGTCCTCCCTCATAATACTCCGTTGCCACCTCTCCTGAAGGATTGGTACAGAAGGTTCTCACCTTATCATCAAAGGTGGGGGTATGATAGATCAGCTTGGCCTCATACAGATTTTCATTTAAAAACTGCATGACTTCATCACGAACTTCCACCCTCACACCGATATCCACCGTTCCGGGGGTAGTCTCAATTCCGATTTCTTCGCACTTGTCCTTAAACCAGTCGGCACCCTCTCTTCCAACTGCCGATACGATTTCCGTTCCATAATAAGTATCGCCCTTGTCGGTCTGTATTCCTACTGCCTTTCCGTCTTCAATCAGGATTTCCTCTACCATGGTATTAAAAACAAGTTCTGCGCCTTTCTCCAGTAAATGCTGCTGGAGCTTGGCATAAATCTTATATCCCTCCTCCGTACCGAGATGTCTGATGGGACATTCTACCAGCTTTAGATTTGCCATGATCGCTCTTCTTCTGATCTCGCGGATCTCTGCCTGCTTGTCCACACCATATACATTGGCATCGGCACCAAACTTCAGATAAATATCATCGGATTCCCTGATCAGCTTTAAGGTTTCATCATATCCCAGGATTTCAGGAAGATTACCGCCTACATCAGGTGACAGGGATAACTTGCCATCGGAAAAAGCTCCTGCTCCCGCAAATCCTGTAGTAATGGAGCAGGGCTTACAGCCTACACATTGTTTTGTCACTCTCTTAGGACAGGTTCTCTTTTCAATGGAACGTCCTTTCTCTACAATTAATACCTTTAAATCCGGTTTTTTATCCAATAATTCATAAGCACAGAAAATCCCACCGGGGCCTGCCCCTATAATGATCACATCATATTGATTGTTCATACGAAACCTCCTTTTCTGTCTGCACTCTATACTATACTACAGTTTCTATTGTACTTCCAGCGTTTGTTTTGTGAACTCTGATCTGACTTTCTATTTTTTCGGAAAGCTCCGGCACATGGGAAACAATGCCGATCAGTCTGTCTTTTTCCACAAGAGAATTCAGGGTCTGACAGGCCTGCTCCAGCGATTCACTGTCAAGCGAGCCGAAACCTTCGTCAATGAATAACGTTTCCACACGGATACCACCACTTAAAGCCTGTATCATATCACTCATGCCAAGGGCAAGTGACAGGGACACTTTGAAGGTTTCTCCTCCGGATAAGGTCTTCACCGAACGATACTTTCCCGTATAATAGTCTAACACTTCCATATCCAGATTATCCTTGCTTCTCCCGTCTCCCACGTTCTCCATACGCTTCAGTTCATATCGGCCTCCTGTCATCACCTTCAACCGCAGGTTTGCCGCTTTCAGGATTTCTTCAAAATATGATGTCAGCACATATTGCTCGAAGATAAGACGTTTTTTATTGTTTCCGTTGGCAGCATCATCCAGATCTTTCCATATTCCGTACTGCTTTGAAAGTTTCTCAGACCGTTCCATTTTTTCTTTCAGGGAATCATAAAGCCGTGACATATCCGTAAGACACTGTTTTACTTCTGCCAGTTTTTCAAAGATTATCGTTTTATCTTCCTTGGCTCTTAACAGTGCTTCCTTCAGTTCTTCTATATCTGACTGTTTTCTTCCGGCAAGCTCCTCCTGCAGATGCAGAATCAAATGCTCGCAGGCATGACAATCCTGTTTATATTTCTGAACGTACTCCCTGAGCTCTGTCAGGTCCTTTTCATCCATAAAAGCAAGCCTGTAATCCTCATCTTTGCCAAAACCGCAGTTTTCTCTTTCCTCTTCAAAACGTTCCCTGGCTTCCCTAACCTGTTCTCTTTCTTCCCCGCATTCCTTTTCAAGCTCTGTCTTATTCTTTTCCTTTTCGCTCAGGCTTACAAGCAAAGCTTCATATTCCTTTTTCTGTCTCAGAAATTCCTGCTTTGTGTGGTCATTCAGATATTTCCCTATCAAAGGCTCCTGTTCCTTTTTCTCCTTTTCATAAGAGGAAAGGCTTTGTTTTTGCTGCTCTATTTCTTTTTCTGTTCCGGCTCTCCGTTCCCTGCAGGCACTGGTCTGTCCGTGAATGATCGTCAGTTCTTCTCCTTTTCTTTCCAAAAGGGCTTTTTTCTTTTCCACTGCCTCTTCCGTAGGTATGTCCTCTTCCCTGACTGCTTTTTCTGGATGATGGACAGAGCCGCACACCGGACAGGGTTCCCCTTCCGTAAGGTCATCTGCAAGAATTCCTGCAATACCATGGCGGTAACGCTTGTCTGCAATTTCGTAATCGATCCGCAGCTTCTCTTTTTCCGCCTCAATCTGAAGATATTGTTTCTGCAGTTTTGCCAGCTCTTTTTGCTGCTTTGCAAAGACAGCTTCTGTATGTGCCAGTTCCTGCTTTATCTGCTCTGCTCTTTCTTCCTTTTCATAAGCCAGCAGAATCTCATCTGCACTTTCATAGAAACGGCTGTTTTCTTCTTTTTCCTTTTTTAATTTATTTATTTCCAAAGCTGCATTTTCCAGTTTCTTTTCTGTACTTTCCAGCCGGTTTTTACTGTTTTGCAGATGATTCTCATATTCCTTTACAGCGGCTGCCTTTACTGCCTTTAGAAGCTTTTGCTCCATTTTAGTGATCCCGGTCTTGCGGTCTTCAAGTTCTTTCTGTCTTTTCTGTTCACTTTCAAGCTTTTTCAGAAGATTTTCCGTCTGTTCACCTTCCGTAACTGCTACTGCCAGTTTTTCAACCTGTCTGTCCGCTTCCCCGGCTTTTATTTCAAACTCCTTTTGCTGCTTTTTGTATTCCTCTCTTTTCTCTTTCAAAAAAGTAAGAATTTCCTCATAACAATAATTTCCTGACCCGGTAAGTTCCTGCCATTTTTCTTCCATCTCTTCCACAGGCACAAACAGTTCAATATCTTCCTCCAGTTTATGACGGTATTCCATAACCTGTTTATAAAGAACCCCGGATTTCTTTTTCAGTTCTCCCGCAATTTTATCGTACAGATCCGTATCAAAGATTTCCCGGAAGATTTTCGATTTTTCCGAAGAAGGAGCCGTCAGAAGTCTTGTAAATTCCCCCTGGGCAATCATGGAAAGCTGTTTGAACTGCTTCAGATCAAGACAAAGAATCTCCTGTATCTTTCTGGTGACCTCACTGCTGCCCTCTAAATGACTTCCATCCGGCATGGTAAGGACCGCGTTTTCTTTTTCCTTTGTCATTTCCTGTGCATCATTCTTCCGCTTCTTCGGGCGCAGATATTCCGGATTTCGTCTGATATGATATTGCTTTCCTCCATGCTCCATAAGAAGCTCCACATAGGTAGGTGTGGCACTGTCTGCAAAATCGCTCCGCACACTGTTCTTTTCCCTGGTCTCACCGCTCATGCTTCCGTACAGAGCATAAGTAATGGCATCAAAAACAGTGGTTTTCCCGGCACCAGTGGCACCGGTGATCAGGAACAGTCCCCTGTCTGCCAGTGGTCTGAAGTCTATTTTCTGCTTTTCCCTGTAGGGTCCCCAGCCGCAAAGAATCAACTCAATGGGTTTCATAAGCTGTCCTCCACTTCTCTGACTACAGCTTCTATCAGTTCTTTCTTTTCCGGTGTCAGCCCTTCCCCTCTTACCAGGTGGTAAAAATCTTCAAAAAGGGATACCGGCTCTTTCTGTTTTATCATGATGGTATCGGGAACGGAAGATACTGCTTTTTCCTCCCTTTCCTTTCTGACAATCTGCATAATGGAAGGATAAACGCTCCGAAGAGTACCGATGGGATCTATCAGTTCTTCCCTGTCGGTTAAGACGGCCTGAATATAGTCCTCTCTGCTTCCGGTCACTCTCAGGGCATTATCCATAATCTCTTTCATTGTTCCTTCCACTTTTCGCATTTCATGAAGCGGATGAAGAGGAATGTTCTCCACTCGGTTAAGTCCTGTTTCGTCCAGAGTTATGAGCAGCACCGACTTTGTCTGGTTCACTTCTCCAAAGGAATATTTCAGAGGAGAACCGGCATAATAGACAGGTTTATTTCCTATCTGCTGAGGCTTATGGATATGACCGAGAGCCACATAATCAAACCCGTCAAAAAGAGAGGCATCTACATTGTCAAGGCCTCCCACATGAATCGTTGTTTCACTGTCCGAAAGTTCCGGTTCCCTGCCTGCATCCGTTACGAAAAAATGAGTAACAAGCACCCGGCGTTTCTTTTTATCTGCGTCCTCGCTCTCCTTCTTCCAGTAATCCCGAATCACTTTTTCTACCGCCGCACCGCTTGTCTTTTCCTCTGCCTGGGAAGGTTTGATAAAAGGCAGCAGCACCATCTCCACTGTGCCATATTCATCCTCGGCCCGGAAAACAGAAAGCTCTCCCCGGAAAACACCGCCGATTGCCACCTTCTGTTTTGCCAGCAGGCTTTCCCCATAGCTGATCCTCTCTGGAGAATCATGATTGCCGCTTATCATATAGACTGCAATTCCTTTTTTGGAAAGTCTTGTCAGAAAGTCATTAAAGACCATAACAGCTTCCCCTGTAGGAATGGCTCTGTCGTAGATATCTCCTGCAAGAATCACGCCGTCTGCCTGACGAACACAGGCAATTTCCTCTATCTGTTCCAATATAAATTTCTGATCCTCCAACATGGAAAAATCATTTACTATCTTACCGATGTGCAGGTCCGCTGTGTGTAACAGTTTCATAATCTTTCACCCTTTTTATCAAACCATGCATCACCATTTGTCAGAAGGTAATCCTCTCCCGAAAGAATGGCATTACAAAAATCCGCGATGGAGGTCAGCTTTCTTTGAAAAGCTACACCGCCTCCGAAGATGAGGGTGCTGTGCACATCAGAACCTGCTGTCATTGGAAGACCATACTGAAGACTATACGCAGTTGCCTGCTCATCCCATTTCGGATCATTATGCTTGGTGCTTAAATGACAGGAATGAGTGGCATTGATTCCCTCCGCTCCATCAACCCACTGAGGGAACAGGCGTATTTCCGGTATATAATCTTCCTTTCTGAAAGGATGTGCCTGGATCACCATTCCTTTCGCTTCATGGATCAGTTCGTACTGTTCTTCTATGGAAGCATCCTTAATTTCCGGATGATCACAAAGCCACTGCCTGTCCACACCATAGATTAAGAATTCCGTTCCCCTGTAACAGGATTCATATCCGAAGAACACCTGAAGGTCATTTTCATCTCCCCAGCTTTTCGCATGTTCATATCCCCTGCAAAATTCATCCACCCAACGCTCCCAGGAAAGGGATCTGTCAATACAGGTATTCCCATACCAGTTATGATCTGTAACGATGATTCCCGTATAGCCCGCCTTCTTACAGGCCTCTGCCATTTCTCTTCCGGTATTTTGGGCACAGGCGCTGCTCTCACTGGTATGCAGATGGGTTTCATACAAATAAGGATAATCTTCTCTTTTCATCTTGCGTTTCTCTTTTCTGCTTTTCTCTTTTTGCATTTTCTGCATTCTATTTTAAATCAATTCATTCTCTCCCGCAATCCCAGCAGAATCTTTTTTTCCATCCGGCTCACCTGTACCTGGCTGATGCCAAGAAGCTTTGCCACTTCTGTCTGAGTCTTATCCTGATAATACCGCAGAATGATCAGTCGCTGTTCCATCTCCGGAAGACTCTTAATCAGCTGTTCCACCACCAGATGATTCAGCATACTCTCCTGTTCATCCTTTCCTCTGTCTGCCAGCTGGTCTACCATATAGATTTCATTGCCGTCATTCTGATATACTGACTGATAAATGGATTCCACCTGGACATTTGCCTCCATGGCAAGCACCACCTCTTCTGTGGAAAGTCCTGATTCCTTTGCGACCTCTTCCAGGGTAGGTTCCCTGTTCAATGTCACGCTGAGCCTCTCTTTTGCATACTTGATTTTGCTTCCGTTTTCCTTCAACGTCCTTGACACCTTTACCATACCGTCATCTCTGAGAAATCGTCTGATTTCTCCTGCGATCAGCGGTACCGCATAGGTGGAAAACATGACCTCAAAGGAAGTATCAAATTTATCAATTGCTTTAATCAGTCCGATGACGCCGATTTGAAACAAATCCTCTGCTTCATAGCCTCTGTTCAGAAAACGCTTTACAATATGATGTACCAGTCCCAGATTCTGTTCTATCAGTATTTCTCTTGATTCTTTTTCTCCTGCCTGTGCACGCCCTATCAGTACTGCATTTTCCGTCATAGGCTACTCCTCTTGATCAATCCATGGTAAAGTTCCCAGCTTTTTGCTCATCAGAACCGTGGTTCCCATGCCCGGTTCCGATATAACCTCCAGATCATCCATAAAAGCTTCCATAAAAGCAAATCCCATACCCGATCTGTCCATATCCGGCTTCGTGGTAAAAAGAGGCTCCATCGCCTGCTCAATATTCTCAATTCCCTTTCCGTCGTCGACTACTTCTACCTGCAATACGTCATTCAGAATCAGACAATGTATGTATACCTTATTTCCCGTATGATCATTTTCCACATTGCATAAGGCCTCTTCTCCTCCCCTGTCATATCCATGAATGATGGCATTGGTAACGGCCTCAGAAACGGCAGTTTTAATATCTGAGATTTCCTCCATGGTAGGATTTAAGGGTGCCACAAAGGCCGCTACGGCAACTCTTGCAAATGCTTCGTTTTCCGATACCGCATCAAATTCAATTCTCATTTCATTCTTCAGGCTTTTTTTACCTGTCATTCTCATTTCCGTACTTTTCTCTATTTCCATTTTGTTTTCCTCCCTTATTCCATAATTTCAATCACTTTATGCAGGCCGCAGATCATCAGTGTTCTTTTTATCCTGGTATCTGCATTGATTGCAAACACCTTTCCTCCAAAATAGGAAATTTTCTTGTATCGCCCTATAATAATTCCGATTCCGGAGCTGTCCATAAATTTGGTGTCTTCAAAATCAAACACCACATTTCCCACGCCTTCCTTCATGATATACCTGTCCGCAGTTTTGCTTATGTAAACTGATTTGTGATGGTCTACCTCTTCCGGCATTTTCACCATAAGATAATTGTCGATCACTTTAAAATCCTCTTCCATACTTTTTCCCCTTTCGCATTTTCTGTTTTTCCTATTACGAAAAAAGAGAACATGTTCTGACATGTTCTCTTTCGTATAAGCTGTTATAGTTTTCTTTCTTTCCCGATTTTCTGATTCCGGTCTCTAATTCGCGTTATTGATTTCGGCAAGATAAGTCTCTGCTTTGTTTGCCCTGTCTGTATTCGGAAAATTATCCACAATCTGTGCATAAATTTCTTTTGCCTTATCATTGTCTTTCATCTCTCTGTAAGAATTGCCAAGATAAAACAAAGCATCAACATTGGTATTATCATAATTGTATGCCCGCTGCAGGTTGGGGATTGCCTCCTCATAATTACCCTCGCGATAGCTGTCATTACCAAGGTCATAATAATAGGCTGCAAGCTTGTCTCCTACCACTGTCAGGAACTGTAGCCTGAGGCTTTCAAAGGACTCTGTCCTTTTTTCCTCTTCTGCGCCTTCTTCAGTTTCAAGAGCTTCCATATAACCGGCTATGGTCTTAATATCCTCAGGATTGGCAAGATAAGTATTTACTGCCATCATCAATCCGTCTGTAGCCTTCAGTGCTCCATCCGTTCCTTCCAAAACCGAAAGTTCCTCTAAAAGACGCTGATTCTCATCCGTCAGACTCTGAATCTTCTGCTCCTGTTCATCAATGGTTGCCGTCTTTGCATCAGACTGTTCACTGACAACCCGCAATTCATTATTAATATCTGCTTTGGCGCTTTGAATTCGTGCAGGAAGAATCAGAAAAAATGCTATGGCAATACCAATAACCAGTCCTATTCCAAGATTCAGCAGGGAAGAGGCCCCTTTCTTTTCCCCTGTATTTACCGGCTGAATAATCGTTTCATTTCCACTCTGATAACGGATAATGTCATCGGAAGCTGCCTTTTTCCTGGGAACATTTTTGCTTGCCTCTTCAGGCATCAGCATATGGTCTACTTCCTTAAGATACCGAAGGGTAGTGGTATTTCCCGTATCCACTTGGGCGCATTTTACAAGTTCTCTTTTTGCTTTTTCCCATTCTTCCGTATTCATATATAAAAGAGCCAGCAATTGATGCGCTCTGACATATTTGGGATTGTTGGAAAGCACCTTTTTGAGCTGGATCACAGCCAGATCCTTACTGTCCTGATAGCAATAAAGTAATGCCTGATTATATTTCTTAATGGTCTGGTTAATTCCGTCAAGCCTTGCCTGATTGTTCTGGATCATATTAATATAATCATCTGCTATATTCTTTTTGGGTCTTAAGTTCTTACTGATGACCCATTCTCTGAGGGCTAATACCACTTCGCCCATTTCAAAATATACAAGACCGAGAAGGTTCCTTGCATCAATATTATTTTTATTAAATTTAATACTTTGCCGCAGGCTTACAATTGCCCCGGATAAGTCTCTCACTGTGGCCTTTTCCAGACCGTCATTATAAAAACGGTTCGACATAAAAATGACCTTTTTGTAGAGAGAGACATCTACTCCGCAGCTGGTACAGAAATCATGTTCCGACAAACGGCATCCGCAATTATAACAAATCATGCCGTTACTCCTCTTCTGTTTCCGCTTTTTCTTTTGCCTTTTCTACCATTTGTATCAATATATCCGCCACATCCGTCAGATCCTGACCATAAATGGCTTCCGCCGCATCCTCAACCTCAAGGCTTGGATGGAATTTCTTTAATTCTTCTTCAAAATCAATCATCCGGTACTCTCCTCATCAGGGGCTTCATCTGCCCTATCAAATATAGTGATCCGGCAATATAAATAATGTCTGCATCTTTCCTGTCTGACAACAAATGATGATATGCTTCTTCTGCACTTTGATGGAAGCTGCAATAAATCTTATATTGCCCCCAAATTCCTCTTAGTTTATCAAGTGAAGCACTTCTGTCTGATTCTAAAACCGTAACAGCAATTTCAGAAAATAAATCCGCATCTGCAATCTGCCGGATCATCTTCTCATACTGTTTGTCCGCAACAACACCAAACAGTAAAAACCGTCTGCCACTGCAGGAATTGTTCCTGACTGAGTTTAAAAATGCTTCTATTCCGTCTTCATTATGAGCACCATCCAGATAGATTCCGGGAAGGGCTTCTTCCATTCTTCCCGGCCAGTATGATGCTAAAAGTCCTCTTCTAATGCTCTCTGCACAGATCCTGCCATCTTCCCTTGAAAGAATATCTGCAGCACATACTGCAAGAGAAGCATTTTCTGCCTGGTAAAGAGCTTCTGTGTTAAGAGAAAAACCAACATATTTATAATAACCAGTACGCAAGGAAAAATCAATGGTTTTATTACCGATATTTACTTCTGAAATATCATCTTTTCCGACAATATGCACGGGACATTGCGCTTTATCGGCATATTTTTTCAAAACATTCGTAACTTCGGGGCGTTTATCCATAAATACCACAGGTACTCCCGGCTCCATGATCCCTGCCTTTTCCCCGGCAATTTCTTCGAGCGTGTTCCCCAGATACTGCATATGATCATAGCCAATCTCCGTGATCACACAGACACTTTTGCCGGTAACACTGTTTGTAGCATCCAGCCTGCCTCCAAGGCCGGTTTCCAGAATTATATATTCGGGCGCTTTTTCCTTAAAGTATGACATCGCCATGAGAAATAAAAATTCAAAATAGGAAGGGTGATTGCTGTCATCCTCTTTGACACACTCAAGCACCTGCTCAAAAGCTGTCACAAACTCTTCTTCGGAGATCATCTCATTTCCGAAACTGATCCGCTCTCTTGTGGTTTCAAGATGAGGAGATATAAACATGCCTACACTTGCTCCGCTTTCCATCAGGACAGAACGCAAATAAGCACAAACAGATCCTTTTCCGTTTGTGCCTGCAACATGGATAATTTTACTGTTCAACTTCTCTCCTGTTAGTATGGTAAGGAGTCTTTGCGTATCTCTCAGTGTATGCTTACCGGCAAATCTGGGGATATCTGAAATATAATGTTCTGCTTCTTTATAGGTAATCACGGTATGCCTCTTTTCCATCTCTTTTAACCTTGCATCATATTGTAACAGATGTTTTTAATAAATACCACTAAAATCTACCCTATAAAAATGTATTTCAAAAGGCGGTACAAAGTTTCCTTTGCCCGCCCATTTGAAAATTCCTATTGAAAATCGTCTGCTAGTCCGGCACCTGTCCGTCCTTTAAGATTCCTTCTGCTACAACAAACGGATTATCTGTTGCTCCATCAACCGCTACCGCTGTCACCTTATACATGTAGCTGTCATTAAAGATCCAATAAATGTGGAAGACTGCGGTTCCCATCTCTTCATCATCAACTGTCATAACAGAAAGAATTGCTGTTCCGAGACAAGTTTCACCGTAACTGCTTACCTCGGCTTTCACTCCTTCCTCGTCAAGATACTGCTGAACAATCTCTACCAATTCGTCGGTACTGTTTTCAACACCCTTAAATGCATTATATCCCACATACTCCTCATATAAAGCAATAAAGCAGCCGGCAAAGTCTGCATCTCCGTCAGGAGCATACACGGGAGTATCATATTCACTGACTTCCGTATCCTTGCTCCAGCCTTCAGGAAGTTCAAACAAAAGATAGCCGGTTGAAAAGGTATTGTCACCACCTGATGCAAGGAAATCTTCTACCTTCTTATCTGCTCTTTCTTTATCCCAGTCAATTTCAAATTCATAGAACGCTTCCAGTTCTTCCAGCAGTTCCGGTGTCTTTCCCGTAACATCATCTCCGTTAATGCTTATTTCCACAAGCACAGTACAATCATTCTCAAGAGTTTTCAAAAAATATGTATTGAAAACAGGACTGTAGCTGTCATAATATTCATTGTAATAGCAGACCTCTGCTGTCATACGGGCAGTATTCCTGTCAATGTCTTCTACTTCTCCTAATACAACATCCTTATACTGGCTTGTATAGAAAGGATCAAATTCTCCTTCTACATAGTACTCAAGATTCTCATAAGTCAGATAGTCTTCCTGATCATAACGGATTGACGGCTCCAATTCCACTCTGAAAGTGACTCCCAGTTTCTCCACGCTTGCATAATCCATACTTACGTACACATAATCCGACTGTGGAATAAATACAGGAAGCGACTTGCTCTCCATTTTGCCGGTCTCTTTATTTTCTTCAGACTGGGTTCTCAAATTCTCGCAATACAGATAGGTAAAGCCTTCATAGTCCTCGATATCCTCCTGTCCGAGAACCGGAACGCCGTCCTTGCTTTTTTGCGCTGTATCCGCTTCATCCGTCTCCTCATTGTTATCAGCCTCTGTCACTTCGCCATTCTCTTCTTCGCCTTTTTCCGCTTCATTCCCGGAAGTTTCATCCGTCTTCTCCATCTGATTCTTCACGGTTTCTTCCACAAGTTTCTTGGCGTTGCAGGCAGAAAACATCATTGCCATACACAATAGCAGTGCGCAGAGATAAGCTTTTTTCTGGAATTTCTTCATTAGTCTCTCTCCATCCTCTCATAATTTTTGCTTATATCTATAATACCTCTGAAAGCGGTAAAAGGTTGCATAAAAATAAAATTTTATTATTTTATATTTTATTTTTTACCGCCTGCAGCCGCATATTATACTGTTTCTTTTACTTCTCAAGCTGGGCAAGTCTCTCCTTCACCTGCTCCATCATCTGTGTATATTTCTCAAGCTTTGCCCTTTCCTCCGCAACCTTGGCTTCCGGCGCCTTGGACATAAACTTCTCATTGCTCAGCATGCCGTTAACCCTTGCCAGTTCTCCGGTCAGTCTCTTTTCTTCCTTTTTCAGACGTTCAATTTCCTGTCCTAAATCAACCAGCTCTGCAAAAGGAATATAGAGAGTGGCATTTGCAATCACTACAGATACCGCATCCTCCGCAATGCCTGCTTTGTCCTTCTGAATGGTAACCTCGGATGCATAAGCCAGAGATTCAAAGAACAGCTTTCCTTCTGTGAAAGCATTGACAATGTCCTCATTTTCGCTGACCACAAATACCTGGGCCTTTCTGCTGGGTGCAACATTCATTTCCGTACGGATATTTCTGATGCCTCGTACCGCTTCCTTTATAATCTCAATATCCTTTTCTTCCTTTGCAAAGTTCCTTTCTTCCCTGTACTCAGGCCATTTGGAGATCATGATGGATTCCTCCTGGGACTGCAGCGTACAGAAAATCTCCTCTGTAATAAAAGGCATATAGGGATGAAGAAGCTTTAACGCATCGATCAGCACTGTCTTTAAAGTCCAAAGTGCTGCGTCCTTGCTTGCCTGGTTGTCCGAATTGTAAAGACGGGGCTTTACCATTTCAATATACCAGTCACAGAACTCATCCCAGATGAAATCATAAACCTTCTGAACCGCGATACCCAGTTCAAAGCTGTCCATATTGTCGGTAACATCCTTTATGAGCGTATTCAGTTTGGAGAGAATCCATTTATCAACAGGCTCAAGCGCCGGATTTTCCACCTTAAGCTCATCCTCAGGCATGTTCATCATGATAAATCTGGAAGCATTCCATATCTTGTTGGCAAAATTTCTGCTCGCTTCCACTCTCTCATAATAGAAACGCATATCATTACCGGGCGCATTTCCCGTAATCAGTGTAAGACGGAGGGCATCCGCACCATACTGATCAATAATTTCAAGAGGATCGATACCGTTTCCTAAGGATTTACTCATCTTACGTCCCTGGGAATCTCTCACAAGTCCGTGGAACAATACGGTTTTAAAAGGTTTTTCTCCCATCTGCTCAAAGCCTGAGAAGATCATACGGATAACCCAGAAGAAAATAATGTCATAGCCTGTTACCAGCACATCCGTAGGATAGAAATATTTCAGGTCTTCTGTCTGCTCCGGCCACCCTAAGGTTGAGAATGGCCAGAGTGCCGAGGAAAACCAGGTATCCAGTGTATCGGGGTCCTGTGTAAAGTGGGTACCTCCGCATTTCGGACACTTTGCCGGCATCTCCTTTGCCACTACTGTCTCACCACATTCATCACAGTAATAGGCAGGAATTCTGTGCCCCCACCAGAGCTGTCTGGAAATACACCAGTCACGGATATTGTCCGTCCAGTTAAAATAGGTCTTTTCCATTCTCCTGGGGATCAGCTGAATATCGCCTGTCTTTACTGCCTCTACAGCCGGTTTGATCAGTTCATCCATTTTTACAAACCACTGTTTCTTGATCATGGGTTCGATGGTGGTCTTACATCTGTCATGAGTTCCTACATTGTGGGAATAATCCTCAATGCGTACTAAAAGTCCCATTTCATCCAGTTCTTTTACGATGGCTTTTCTTGCCTCATAACGATCCATTCCACAGAACTTGCCGCCATTTTCATTGATAGTGGCATCATCATTTAAAATGTTGATTTCAGGAAGATTATGGCGCTTTCCAACCTCAAAGTCATTGGGGTCATGGGCAGGTGTGATCTTAACTACACCGGTACCGAATTCCATATCCACATAGGAATCGGCAATGATGGGAAGTTCTCTGTTTACGATAGGAAGAAGCAGCTTCTTTCCTATGATATCCTTATATCTGTCATCTTCGGGATTTACTGCCACCGCAGTATCACCCAGCATAGTCTCCGGTCTTGTTGTGGCAAATTCAAGGAATTTTGTTGTGCTTACGCTGCCGTCATCTTCAATCATGGGATATTTAATATGCCAGAAATGACCTGCCTGCTCCTGATATTCTACCTCTGCATCGGATATGGAGGTATTGCAGACAGGACACCAGTTAATAATGCGGCTTCCCTTGTAAATCCAGCCTTTTTCATGCATCTTGCAGAATACTTCCGTAACCGCTTTGTTGCAGCCCTCATCCATGGTAAAGCGCTCTCTGTCCCAGTCACAGGAGGAACCCAGCTTCTTTAACTGGCTGATGATGCGTCCGCCGTATTCCTTTTTCCACTCCCATGCTCTCTCAAGAAATCCTTCTCTTCCGAGATCTTCTTTGTTGATGCCTTCTTCCTTCAGCTTTTCAATAATCTTAACCTCGGTAGCAATGCTGGCATGGTCTGTACCGGGCTGCCAAAGTGCATTGTAGCCCTGCATTCTCTTATAACGGATCAGGATATCCTGCATGGTATTGTCAAGGGCATGTCCCATGTGAAGCTGCCCCGTGATATTCGGGGGCGGAATCACAATGGTAAAGGGTTTCTT
>JBJEMT010000109.1:0-15520 GCA_051879815.1 Suilimivivens sp.
GTGCAGGCGCTCAGAACATCGTTCCCAACTCAACAGGTGCTGCTAAGGCAATCGGTCTTGTTATTCCTGAATTAAACGGCAAGCTCATCGGTTCCGCACAGCGTGTTCCTACCCCTACAGGTTCTACAACAATCTTAGTTGCAGTTGTTAAGGGACAGGTTACCAAGGAGCAGATCAACGACGCTATGAAGGCTGCTTCTACAGAATCCTTCGGATACAACACAGACGAAATCGTATCTTCTGATATCATCGGAAGCACATATGGTTCAATCTTCGATGCTACACAGACAATGGTAGCTCCTATGGAAGATGGCAATACACAGGTACAGGTTGTATCATGGTATGATAACGAGAATTCTTACACAAGCCAGATGGTAAGAACAATCAAATACTTCTCAGAGTTAGCATAAAAACGTTTCGCAGATTGCGAAGCTTTGGAAGAGCGCAGGCGTTCTTCCGCAGAGGTGAGAGGTTGATTTAGAAGACCTTTAGGGTCCGGTCTTATGGACCGGACCCTTTTTAAATTATTAAATGGAGGAAAAATAATCATGGGATTAAACAAAAAATCAGTTGATGATATCAACGTAGCAGGCAAGCGCGTACTTGTAAGATGCGATTTCAACGTACCTCTTAAGAATGGTGAGATTACTGACGAAACACGTATCGTTGCAGCACTTCCTACAATCAATAAATTACTGAAAGATGGCGGCAAGGTTATCCTTTGCTCTCACCTTGGCAAGGTTAAGAACGGTCCTAACGAAGGCGAATCTTTAGCACCTGTTGCTAAGAGACTTTCCGAGAAGCTCGGCAAGGAAGTAGTTTTTGTATCTGATTACAACGTTACAGGTCAGGCTGCTACAGATGCAGTTGCTGCAATGAAGGACGGAGATGTTGTTCTTCTTCAGAATACACGTTTCCGTGGTGAAGAAGAGACCAAGCCTAATAAGGCCGGTGAAGCATTCGCTAAGGAATTGGCAGATCTTGCTGATTACTATGTGTGTGATGCTTTTGGTTCCGCTCACAGAGCACATGCTTCAGTTGCTGTAGTTACTAAGTATATCTCTGAAAAAGGCGGAGTTAACGCAGTCGGATATCTGATGCAGAAGGAAATCAACTTCCTTGGCAATGCAGTAGAGAATCCTGTAAGACCTTTCGTAGCAATCCTCGGCGGTGCTAAGGTTGCTGACAAGCTGAATGTTATCAATAACCTTCTTGAGAAGTGCGATACACTGATCATCGGTGGTGGTATGGCATTTACCTTCTTAAAGGCACAGGGCTATGAAATCGGAAAATCTTTAGTAGATGATGAAAAGCTTGACTACTGCAAGGAAATGATCGCTAAGGCTGAGAAGCTTGGCAAGAAGTTATTACTTCCTGTTGATACTACAATCGCAGCTTCCTTCCCTGATCCTATCGATGGACCTATTGATGTTACCATAGTAGACGCTGACAAGATTCCTGCTGATATGGAAGGTCTTGATATCGGAACCAAGACAGCAGAGCTTTATGCAGATGCTGTTAAGTCTGCTAAGACCGTTGTCTGGAACGGACCTATGGGTGTATTCGAGAACCCCATTCTTGCAAAAGGTACTATCGCTGTAGCTAAGGCTTTAGCTGAAACCGATGCAACAACCATCATCGGCGGCGGTGATTCCGCAGCAGCTGTTAACCAGCTTGGCTTTGCAGATAAGATGAGCCACATTTCAACAGGCGGTGGCGCTTCCCTTGAATTTTTGGAAGGCAAAGTACTGCCCGGCGTAGCAGCAGCAGACGATAAGTAATCCCCAAGAGGGCAAAAGGAGAAAAAGAAATGGCAAGAAAGAAAATCGTAGCCGGCAACTGGAAAATGAACATGACTCCCAGCCAGGCTGTAGCATTATGTAATGAATTAAAGGATTTGGTAAAATCCGATACCGTAGATGTAGTTTACTGCGTACCTGCAATTGATATTGTACCTGTAGTGGAAGCTGTTAAGGGTACCAACGTAGCAGTGGGTGCAGAGAATATGTATTTTGAAGAAAAGGGTGCTTACACCGGAGAAATCTCTGCTGCAATGCTAGTAGATGCAGGTGTTAAGTATGTAATCATCGGACATTCCGAGAGACGTGATTACTTCAAGGAAGATGACGTTTTACTGAATAAGAAAGTAAAGAAGGCTTTTGAAGCAGGTCTCACTCCCATTCTTTGCTGCGGTGAAACCTTAGAGCAGAGAGAATCAGGTGTTACACTTGACTGGATCAGATTACAGATTAAATCCGATTTACAGGGTGTAACAGCTGATCAGGTTGCTTCCATGGTAATCGCTTATGAGCCTATCTGGGCAATCGGAACAGGTAAGACAGCTACTACAGAGCAGGCTCAGGAAGTATGCAAGGCTATCCGTGACTGCATCGCAGAAGTATATGACGCAGCAACAGCAGAAGCAGTTCGCATCCAGTACGGCGGATCTGTCAATGCCGGAAATGCAGCTGAGCTCTTCGCACAGCCAGACATCGATGGCGGTCTTGTTGGCGGCGCATCTCTGAAAGCAGATTTTGGTAAGATCGTAAATTATTAATACTACTAAATAATGTTAATAATTAACAATCCCCTCTTTTAAGACAGTAGAAAGATAAAAGCCTTTGGTATAAACTACCAAGGGCTTTTATTATTTGAGAAAATGATGAAAAAGGGTAAAGAAACCTGTCGCGAAATATCGGAAGAAGTGATATACTTGAAATAGTAATATTTTAAGGAGGATGCTCCGTAATGGATAATAAGTTATATTTGGTAATTCCCTGTTATAATGAGGAAGAGGTTCTGCCTGAGACAGCAAAACGTCTGAAAGAGAAGATAAATGCACTGATAAGCTGCGGTAAGATTGATCCGGGAAGCCGTATTGTTTTTGTCAATGATGGTTCCAAAGACAGAACATGGGAGATTATCAGGTCGCTTCACGAGAAGGATTCTGTATTCAGCGGCATAAATTTAAGCAGAAACAGAGGACATCAGAATGCACTGCTGGCAGGTCTTATGACGGTTAAAGATCATGCGGATATGACGATTTCCATGGATGCGGATTTACAGGATGACATTAATGCTATTGACGAGATGGTCGATAAGTATTTAGGCGGTATTGATATTGTGTATGGAGTTAGAAGCAGCCGTGCCAAGGATACCTTTTTTAAGAAAGCAACCGCGGAAGGCTTTTACAAGTTAATGAATTCCATGGGGGCTAATACTGTATTTAATCATGCAGATTACAGGCTCATGAGTAAAAGAGCGCTTGAGGGGCTTGCCGAGTTTCAGGAAGTGAACCTGTTTTTGCGCGGCATCGTGCCTATGATCGGTTATCCCACAGATGTAGTATATTATGAGAGAGGAGAGCGCTTTGCCGGAGAAAGCAAGTATCCTCTGGGCAAGATGCTTTCTTTTGCCATTGAAGGAATCACTTCCTTAAGCATTAAGCCGATACGATTGATTACATTCCTTGGATTTTTTATTTTTCTTGTCAGCCTTGGTATTTTAGTTTATTCGTTGGTTCGCCACTTTATGGGGGCGACGATTGTTGGCTGGACTACCCTGATGGTTTCTGTGTGGGGGATTGGAGGCCTGATTTTACTGTCCCTTGGAGTTGTAGGAGAATATATCGGTAAGATTTATCTCGAAACCAAAGCAAGACCGAGATTTATCATTGAACAGTTTTTGAATGAGGAAGAATAGATTCTCCCTTGACAACCCCATAATTAACAGATATACTTTAGAAGTTGTGATAAAGACAGCACTTGGATTAGGTGGTGTCTTTTCTTTATGATAGTGGATGCGGATACTCCGCTTTTTATAATAAGCGAAAACAGAAAGAGGTATTTATGGAACAGGAAAATATAATTCAGGAAGACCGTATGAGTTTTCAAGATGCCGATATTGATAAAGATATTTTGCGTGCAGTTGAGGAGATGGGCTTTGAGACTATGTCACCCATTCAGGAAAAGGCGATTCCCGTGCTTTTAGAAGGCAGAGATATTATCGGACAGGCACAGACCGGTACCGGTAAAACAGCGGCCTTTGGCATCCCCATGATTCAGAGTGTGGATTCTTCCCTGAAAAAGCTTCAGGCGATTGTACTTTGCCCTACAAGGGAGCTTGCCATTCAGGCGGCAGAGGAGATCAGAAAGCTTGCGAAGTATAAACATGGCATTAAGGTACTGCCTGTCTATGGCGGGCAGGATATTACAAGGCAGATTCGCGCTTTGGCTATGGGAGTACAGATTGTTGTTGGAACGCCGGGCAGGGTCATGGATCATATGCGTCGTCACACCATTAAGACATCCGAGATTAAGATGATCGTACTGGATGAGGCTGATGAAATGTTAAATATGGGCTTTCGGGAGGATATTGAAACGATCCTTGCGGATATGCCAAAGGAACACCAGATGGCACTTTTTTCCGCGACTATGCCGGAGCCTATTTTAAAAATTACCCATGAATATCAGAAAGATGCGGAATATATCAGGGTCACCCCCAAAGAGATTACGGTAACAGCCATTAAGCAGGCTTATTACAGAATTGCCAAAAAAGATAAGATGGAGGCACTCTGCAGACTGATAGATTACTATCAGCCTGTTAGAAGCCTGATTTTTTGCAATACCAAGAAGATGGTAGACGAGATGGCTGAGATTTTGAAAAAAAGGGGTTATCAGGCAGAAGGTCTGCACGGCGATCTGTCGCAGCATCAGCGTGATATGGTGATGAATGCTTTCCGTACCGGACGCTGCGCGATTCTGATCGCTACTGATGTGGCGGCAAGAGGCATTGATGTCAGCGGCGTGGATGCGGTGTTTAATTATGATGTGCCGGAGGATATCGAGTACTATGTGCATCGTATCGGACGGACAGGCCGTGCGGGTAAGGCAGGACGTTCTTTTACGCTGGTATGCGGCAGGGAAATTTACAAGATCCGTGAGATTGAACGTATCTGTCATACCAGTATCAGGGAGAGAAAGCTGCCTTCGGTCAAGGATATTATAAGGGCAAAGTCCGGCAAGATCTTTGCGGAAGCTATGGAGATCATGGAGCAGAAGGATTTACAGAGCCTGAAGGATTCCATAGAAAAGGCCGCCAGTGAAAATAATTTTACTGTACTTGATCTTGCAGCTGCTTTCATGCAGATGAAGATGGGTGATGAACCGGAAGAGATCAGGGAAGAAAAGCCTTTCTTTGAGAGAAAAAGAGAGGAATACAGAAACGGACGTAACGGCAGCAATAAAAACAGACGGGACAGAAATAAAAGTGACAAGAGCATCAGAAGTGAAAAAAGCAGAAGTGACAGAAGCAGTTACAGAAGAGGCGATAACAGCCGAAACAATCATAACAGAAGCAATCATGAAAGAATCAGCAGAAAGAGTCAGCGAGGTTTATAAAAATGAGTGAGAAGGAAGATCGGAAAGAACTGAATACCAGAGAGAAAGCACGGGCAAAGAGACGGAAGAAAAGGCAAAGGGTGGTTTTGATTGAGAAGATATGTGTATTGCTGATCTGTGTGGCGGTTCTCGCAGGAGCAGGAGCCCTGCTTTACAATCTGATGCCCAAAATCAGGATTGCCAGACAACTGAAGGAAGTCAACGCCTTTTTGGAAACGAATGATTATGATGATGCCATTGCTTCCTGTGAAGAAGTTTTGAAGATAGATTCTTCTGTTGTACAGGCATACAGTGCTATGGCCGGAGCTTACCTCACGAAGGAAGACAGCACTTCCGCAAAGCAGATTCTTTATAAAGGCTGGGAATCAACCCAGGATGAAAGCCTTCTTCAGTATTATTGTACCGTTTTGTTAAATGAGGCAGTTGAGGATATTAATGGTCAGAATTGTTCTTTAAGCACGCTGGATAAATGCATAACAGCTCTTGAAATGGATGCAGAAAATGGGGATGCGTATCCTGTTCTGGATACCTGCTATGAGAGATTGTTTGAAGAAAATCCGGAGCAGGAGGGGCTTCTTTGTAATGCAGTGGTGAATGCCGAATGCGGTTATAAATCATACCAGAATATGATGCTCAGAATGCTGATCATTTATGGGGCAGATCCCAAAGAGGAGCTGAAAAACGAAATTCTGAAATATGCGGTGCCGGGCGAGAATGTGATCTGGATGGAAGTGGAACATCTGACGGAGTATCAGGAACTGCTTTCCCGAATTGCACAGATTGGCGAAAATGATGAGATATTACAGTTGTCTGCCTGTATATCCAAGGCAATGGAAGCACAGGATTTATTCAGTGAGGCATTCGATATCTTTGAATCCGGTGATTTTGCGCCGATCCGGGAGTTTATGAACAGTGAAGAATATATTGCTCTAAGAGACGAATTTATGAACGGGACCATGGAATATTGGGACGGAGCGACTTATATTCCTGTCAGCAGGGAAAAGATGAAATTCCTGAAGATAGACGGTAATTGGAAATTTGCGTTTGCGGATTATGAAGAATGTGAAAATAAGTCAGATGTGATCAATATCTGGAGTGTGAAGCAGGAGGATGCAGGTGTACAAAGAGTAAGTATTTCTTATGAACCGGCTTCTGTGGACGGAGAGTATTACCCTCATACTGTGTATGAATTTATGTATCTTTACAGCAATGTGGATGTTGGCGGTAAGAATTATGTACCTCAGATGAATTATCGTTTTGAGACCAGAGTGGAGAACCACGATGGCACCACCACACAGCTCATTGGAGACTGGGGCGGTGCACATGAGTGGACTACGGAATTTTAATTACATGTTGGAAGTACCATTTGAGCCATATGGAGCCTGTAATAGGCTCCTTTTTTTGCAATCAGTTCCTGCACCGTGCCTTCCTCCACTATACCGCCGTCATCAATAACAAAGATGCGGTCAGCCTTTTGAATCGTGGAAAGCCGGTGAGCGATCACAAAAGAAGTGCGCCCTTTAAGCAGAGCTTCAATTCCTTCCTGTACCAGAAGCTCTGTGTTGGTATCAATACTGGAAGTGGCTTCATCCAGAATCAGGATTCCGGGATTGGATACCATGGTCCTGGCAAAAGCAAGGAGTTGCTTTTGACCGATGGAAAGTCCGCCTCCGCGCTCGGATAATACCGTGTCATATCCGTTTGGCAATTTGCTGATAAATTCATCTGCATGGACTGCTTTTGCCGCTTTTATGATTTCCTCATCGGAAGCATCCAGCTTTCCGTAACGGATATTGTCCCTGATGGTGCCTGTAAAGAGAAAATTATCCTGTGTCATAATGCCCATCTGGCTTCTCAGACTTTCGATGGAAACTTTTTTTACATCATAGCCGTCAATGGAAACAATCCCCTGCTGTACATCATAAAAACGACTGATCAGATTTACGATAGTGGTCTTACCGGCACCGGTTGGCCCTACAAGGGCAATGGTCTCGCCGGGCTTGATGGTAAAAGAAACATTATTAAGTACATTCACATGATCATCATAGGAAAAGGTCACATGGGAAAAACTTACCTGTCCTTTTATGGGAGGCAGCTTGGCAACGCTGTCCGAGTCGGTAATCTCGGCATCAGTATCCATGATTTCAAAGATACGCTCTGCGGCAGCGATATTGGTGATGATCTGGTTATAAAAATTGCTCAGATTCATAATAGGATTCCAGAACATACCAATGTAAGTCCCAAAAGCAATAAAAGTACCCAGAGATATTCTGTCAGTTCCGATGATCATAATTCCCACAAAATAGAGAGCGGCAATGCCGACACCCCAGCAGAAATCTACCACAGATCCAAGAAAATCATTGATTCTGCAGGCTCTGACAAAGGCATGCCTGTGTTCTTTTACCAGTTCATGAAAAGTATCCGAGGTTTCCTTTTCTGCCGTGAAGCTCTGGATGATACGGATACCTGACATATCTTCATGTACAAAGGCATTTAAGTTTGAGGACTTTTTTCGGAAAAGCTGCCAGCGTTTATGGGAACAGGTCTGTATCAGCCACATTCCAAGAGCCATAACCGGAAGACTGCAAAGTGCAGCAGCGGCAAGGGCAGGATTTTTCATAAACATAATGACGGCAACCGCAACCACAGTAATAAAATCCGGGATCAGGGTAGTGACAAAGTTATTCAGTACATCCTTCAGTGAGTTGATGTCCCCGATAATACGTGCCAGTATCTTACCGGTGGGACGACTGTCAAAAAAATGAAAGTCCAAAGTCTGTATATGGGTATAAAGCTCCTGCCTGATGGTAACGAGAATGCTGTTACAGACCTTTGCCATCAGGTACATTCGGAGTTTAATGCCGCCGATCATCAAAAGGTTCAGTACAGTGGCAAATAGCAGCAGACGGTAAAGTCCCGGCTGATCGCCTGATGCAATATGATCGTCAATGGCCGCTTCTATAAACAGTGGATTCAGCAGGGAAACCATGACACAGAATGCCATAATGGCAAGCACCACCGCTATCTGCTTTTTGTAAGCAAGAAGGTAAGAAAACAGACGCCTTAAAGTATTCAGTTTACTGGTTTGCAATGACTGTTCATCGTCTTTGTATGAATTAACACTCATGATATTTTCTCCTGACAATTGATAAATTCACCGTATTGAGCCATATAAGTCTTATAATATAGCCCTTTTTGCTGTAAAAGAGAGCTGTGGGTTCCTCTTTCGGCGATAGAGCCGTTTTCCAGTATAATGATCTCGTCGGCATGGCAGACGGCACTGATACGGTGTCCGATGATAATTTTAGTAGTATCGGGAAGCGTGCGCAGGGTTTCCTGAATGCTCTGCTCTGTTTCCATGTCGAGAGCGGAAGTGGAGTCATCCAGAACCAGTACGGGATCTTTTTTTGCCAGAGCTCTTGCGATAGTGATACGCTGTTTTTGACCGCCGGACAGTCCCACACCCCGCTCGCCGATCACCGTATCGTATTGCCTCTCCATTCGTTCGATAAAGCCTCTTGCCTGTGCATCGCCGGCGGCATCCTTAACGGCCTGCAGAGAAAGGCTGTCCTTTTTGCCCAGCTTTACATTTTCCAGAATAGTATCGGAAAACAGGAAAATATCCTGCATGACAAGGGATATGGAGCTTCTTAGCTGCTTTAAAGACAGCTTTCTGATATCCACGTCGTCAAGTCGGATTGCGCCGTCTGATACATCATAGAGCCGCTGCAGCAGATGAATAATGGAGCTTTTGCCGGCACCTGTGGCACCCATGATTCCGATTGCTTTACCGGGTTCTACAGTAAAGGAAATGTCATGAAGAATTTCATGTCCGTCCGCTTTGCAGAAGGAAACATGGGAAAATTCAATCTTTCCTTTTACCTGATCTATAACCACCGGATTTTCTGGTTCTGTGATAGAAGGTGTTTCCCGGTAAATGTTCTTAAGCTTTTTGTTGGAGGCAACAGCGCTGGAAAAACTGTTGGTAAGCCAGCCAAGCATTTCCATGGGCCAGACAATATTCATGGAATATTCGATAAAGGCGGTAAGTGTTCCCAGTGAAATCTCGCCTTTCATAACAAAGGAACCACCGATCAGCAAAACAGCAACAGGGAGAAGCTTTGTGATCAGGCTGATATAAGGCGAATACTTCACAAAAACCTTTGACTGCTGCATATTCAGATCATAGTAGCGCTTGTTGTGGGAAAGAAACTTGGAAATTTCATATTTTTCCCGCGCAAAGGCTTTTACGGTGCGCACCCCTGCAAGATTTTCTTCCGCTACGGTATTCAGCTTTGCATTTTCTTCGCTGATGGCATCATAGACAGCTCCCAGCTTCCGCTCCATGAAAATAGCAATGAAAGCGGCGAGAAACATGCAGATGGTAGGAAGGATTGCCAGCTTCCAGTTTAAACTGTACATACAGAACAGGACGATAGAGGTGTGAAGCACAACTTCTATCATCAGCATGCCTACAAAGGTTAGCCCGTCCCATATTCTGTCGATATCATCCTTGATACGGCTCATCAGTTCGCCGGTTCCGGTACGGTCAAAGAAATCAGCACTTAAGGACTGAATGTGGTTAAAAAGGTTTTCACGCATTTCACCCATAATACGGGAACCTGTCACATCAAAAGTAAATTCCTTGGTATACTGAAAGATACATCTTCCGATACCTACACATAGAATACCAATGAGCAGATAAACTAATTTTTCCGTCTGCCCGCCTACGATGACATCATCCACGATGTGCCTTGTAAGCTGGGGAGAGAGCATATCCAGAGATACACTGATGATCATGGAAGCAATCGCAAAAAGATATGCAAATTTATGCTCCCAGAGATAAGTTGATATTTTTTTCATAAAACCCCTCCATTTTTCAAAATAATCCGTTTACAGAGCCCCTGATCGGACAAAAAAAGCTGCCATGGAAATTACCATGACAGCTTAAAATCAAGCTTGTTTATGTGTGTCTGTACTGTTTTCATAAGATTGCCGGAATCAGTAAATGATCAAAGCAGACCGGTTCTATGTAAAACACATAAGCAGGGAGGTAATTTCATCATTGAATCAGCTATATAATTGTCAGTTGTTTTCCCAATTCCATGGGCAGATAATAAATTAATATTCGTCATGATTCGTTACCTCCTTTCTGAAAAGCCTGTTAACAGTTACAAGTGAAAATGCGCATCTTTTTGACACGACATGATATTACCATACGCCAGTCATAATTATTTGTCAACACATAATTTTCTGAAAAATACTTTTAAATAAAGAACATAGATGAATTGTATTTTTCTATATAATGCTTTAAAATAGAAAGGAACATTGAGGCGGAGATATAGTGATATGGTATCATTTCTTGCAAAATTTCTGATAACAGATTATAAAAATACAACGGATACAAAAGTGCGGCAATCATACGGAATGCTGTGTGGAGGAGTGGGGATCGTCCTGAACATTTTTCTGTTTATGGGAAAAGCACTGGCAGGGTATGCCAGCGGTTCTATTGCCATCATGGCAGATGCTTTTAACAACCTGTCCGATGCAGGTTCTTCTGTGATCACTCTGGTAGGATTTAAAATGGCGGGGCAAAAAGCTGACAGTGATCATCCCTTTGGTCATGGAAGAATTGAATATATTTCGGGATTTCTTGTATCTGTCATTATTCTGATTATGGCATTTGAACTGTTTAAATCTTCCGTTGAAAAGATTATTCATCCCACAGCCATTGAATCGGGACCTGTTATTATAGGTATTCTGATTGCATCTATTCTTGTTAAGGTGTATATGTTTGCTTATAACAGGGGAATCAGCAGAAAAATTGACAGTGCAGCCATGGATGCCACAGCAAAGGACAGCTTAAGTGATACGGTAGCGACCTTTGTGGTACTCGGGACAACAATTATTGCTCAGTTTACCGGACTTAAGCTGGATGGATATTGTGGCGTGGTAGTGGCATTGTTTGTGTTTGGCGCAGGCTACAGCGCAGCTAAAGAGACAATAGGTCCCCTGCTTGGGCAGCCTCCGGAACCCGAATTTGTAGAGCAGGTGGAAAGCATTATTATGGAATACAAAGAGCAGGGTGTGCTTGGCATTCATGACCTTGTGGTACATAATTACGGTCCCGGACGTGTGATGATCTCCGTGCATGTGGAAGTACCATCTACAGGTGATATCATGGTGCTTCATGATATGATCGATCTGATTGAGCACAGGCTTGGAAGAGAACTGAACTGCAGTGCGGTCATCCATATGGATCCCGTATTCCTTGATGATGAACTGACCAACGAACTGAAACATGAAGTGGCAGATATCATTGGCGGAATGGACGGGAAGGTAACTTTTCATGATTTCCGTATTGTACACGGTCCCACTCATACCAATCTGATCTTTGACGTGGTGGTTCCCTTTGATTATCCTATGTCAGACAGTGAGGTTGTGGCTTACATACAGAATAAGATATTTGAACTGAATGAAAATTACTTTGCAGTGATTGATGTGGATAAGGCGTATGCGTAAAAAATAAAATTACAGGTGGAACATTAAATGAAAACAATAAAATCGGAATATCTGGAATATGGATTGTTAACAGTTGTATCATTGATATGTGTTTTATTTGTGCTTCAAATATTTACTGGTCAGTATTTGTGGGAGCATAATACATACAATACATATGCATTGCAGGCAAATTCTTGGAGACAAGGGAGACTTGATCTGGGTGAGAATTATAGCTGGTTGGAATTAGCGGAATATAATGGGAAAATTTACTGCAGCTTTCCTCCATTCCCTTCGTATGTGTTATTCCCATTTACTTTTATTTTTGGAAGTAATACTCCGGATGGTTTTATATTACTGTTTTTTGATATTATGGCAGTTGTTTTTTTATATAAGATTGCTATTACATTGAAACTTTCACCAAAAGCATCAGCACTGAGTGCCCTGTCCTTTTACGTTTGTACAAATATGATTTTTGTGTGTTTTATTCCATCGGTCTGGTTTTTTGCACAGTCATTAAGTTATAGTCTGGCAGCGGCAGCAATTTATTTTGCTCTTGCAGGAAAAGGTGGCTGGTCTTTGTTTTTCTGGAGTTGTGGAGTTGGCTGCAGACCTATGCAGGCATTATTTCTTCCTGTTTTGCTTTTAATTCTTTTTCAAAATGAAAAAGAAAAACATCCTGGTGAAAAGTGGTATAAGATTATTTTAAATAAAGTATGGTGGGGGATTCCGGCTCTTGTTATGGCAATATCTTATATGATACTCAATTATGCAAGATTTGGAAATGTTGCAGAATTTGGGCATAATTATTTGCCGGAATTTATGTATGAACATAAGCAGTTTTCAATTGATTATATTGCGAAAAATTTTAAAATGCTTATGAATCTGCCTGAGTTTACTGAAGAGGGTAGAATGATAATTGATCATTTTGGTAATTTGAATTTTTTATGGGTGAATCCTCCTGTTTTGGTTACAATGTTAGGGGTCGGGTTTGTGTGTATTAAAAGAGAGAAAAGAGAAGCTTTATTCGGGGTGATAACGCTATTTTTGTCGGCCGCTTATTTAGTGGTAACCATGATGCATGCAACTATGGGAGGATGGCATTTCGGTAACCGCTATACCAACGATATTTTGCCATGGTTATTTGTCAGTCTTATGATGATTTTTTCAAAACATATAAGGTTGATTAAATGGCAGATTCCATTTGCAATATGGGGAATTTTATTCAATGTAGCAGGTACAGTAATTGTATACAATGGACTTGGTTAAATTCTATGGATAATGAAAAAGTTTTAATATGGAAAAGTGTAGGGAACAGGAATGGAAATTGATTTATATGATGTCTGGATTGCATTAAAAGGAAAAATGAAAAAGTACCGGGTGTTTTTGATCTGTTTGATCGAACTTGTTTTTTTGATGATTTATGGATGGAAGATTGTTTCAAGGGAATCAGTTGATTGTTTATTCAGTGAAAATGAGATATATGCAGATACACAGAATGGAACTG
This sequence comes from Suilimivivens sp., assembly GCA_051879815.1. Lineage (GTDB taxonomy): Bacteria > Bacillota > Clostridia > Lachnospirales > Lachnospiraceae > Suilimivivens. The sequence goes on from JBJEMT010000109.1 coordinate 13,405, forward strand.
TTTATACTAATGTTTTGACAGAAGAAACCAGTGAAGCAATACAGAATCTCAGAACAGAAGGAATTACTCTGGATAAAGGTATCTATGATATTACTGTTGAGTACAGGGCTACAAATGGCGGCACCGCAGAAATTTTTGGGCAAACACTTAATAATCAGAGTATGTGGTGCAATACAGAAAATCTTGTTTCTACAAAGACAGAAGCGTCATTTCAGGTATGGATTAATGATAAAACAAATGGGTTAGGTGTTTCTGTCAAGTCGAATGGCGGTGAACTGGTTGTTGACAATGTTCGAATTAAGCCAGCATGGAATTCTGAACTGTATCTTATTGTTTGTTTGCTGGTAAAAATATGTTTTGTGGATTTAGTAATATTTGGAATCCTTTTCCGCAATAAATTGCAAAAATATTCTGTTGTTATCTGTGGGATTCTGGGAATTACATTCCTGTGTTCTGTTGGGCTTTTTACCCGGTATCTTGTGGGTGGACATGATATGGTGTTTCATATGAATCGAATAGAAGGATTCAAAGATGGTTTACTGTCAGGTACATTCCCGGTACGAATACAGCCTACATGGAATAATGGCTGGGGCTATGCCGTATCTGTTATGTATGGAGATCTGACTTTAGTTTTCCCTGCGTTGATGAGGGTATGCGGCTTTACGCTGCAGACTACCTGGAAAGCTTTTATTGTAGCGGTAAATTTTGCAACGGCAGTGATATCCTTTTATTCCTTTCATAAGATTTGTAAGGATAAATATAAGGCATTATTTTCTACACTTATTTATTGTACTGGACTATATCGTCTGGCATGTATTTATGTCAGAGCAGCGGTAGGGGAATTTACCGTGATGGTATTTCTCCCATTGGTTGTGCTTGGATTTTGGTATGCATTCGGGGAGGATTTGTCAGACAAAGAATATGGGAAGAAGCTGATTGCACCGGTTATCGGATTTACAGGAATGATTCAGACACATGTATTGACCTGTGAGATGTCTGCCTTGTTTATAATAGTATTGTGTATCATAATGATAAAAAAGGTGTTTCGCAGGAAAACATTTCTATATCTTGTAAAGATAGTTGTTATCACAGCTTTCGTTAATATGTGGTTTCTTGTTCCGTTTATCAAGTTCTTTGGAGAAGATTTGGTTATTTCCCGATTATCGGAAATGCGGGATGATTTTCAGACATGGGGATTAAGTGTTACAGAGCTTTTTGCAACAACAGCGTCTCATGCTTATGGCTTTACCTTTGGTGAGAATGTTTCGTTGGCAAATAAATGCACATTTACATTGGGGCTGGCATTATGGGCATGCGCCGCAATAGTATTGCTGCTTCTATGGAATAAAAAAGTGGAAAGACCTAAAACAGCCATGATCCCACTTGCTTTTGGGATTATTTCAGCCTTTATGACAACAAATCTGTTCCCTTATGAGTGGATTAAAAAGTATATTCCTTTTTTCGCTGTCATATTGTCAAAAATTCAATTTTCGTATCGCTTTTTGGGATTGACCGGTTTATTCTTCACTTTGGCTGTGGCTTTTGTATTAATGAATGTTCAGAAAGTGAAAATAAAACGATATTTTAGTATCTTATTAACAGTAATATCTGTTTTGACGATTTACCAGGGAATGGATTATCAGTATCAGATACTGTATGGGGGAGCCTATGAGAATATATATTGTGCATCTGTGCTGGATACTACATATGTAGTATCGGGAGAGTATTTATATGAGAATTCTTCTGTGGAGGTTACCAATACCGATAGAGAAGTTACCGGGAGCGGAGTAGAAGTATTGGGGACACAGAAAAAGTATCTGGATACAAGCGTCAGATGTAAAGCATATGAAAAAGAGGCGTATATAGAAATTCCTGTTTTCTATTATCCTGGTTATGTAGCAGTTGATGATGCAGGAAAAAGCTATAAGCTTTCGAAAAGTGCTGATAACAATCGAATCCGTGTTGATATTCCGGAAGGATTTGAAGGAACCGTTTATATTTCCTATCAGGAACCGTTATATTGGAGAATTTGTGAAATTATATCGCTGATTTCCTTTATAGGGTTGCTTGGTCACAGAAAAACAGAAAAAATTGAGAAACAATTAATGAAAAGGTA
>JBJEMT010000110.1:0-3748 GCA_051879815.1 Suilimivivens sp.
GTGATTTATTCAGCAATGATGAGAAAGTAGATTCCGATATCAATGATATAATCAGAGAACTTGAAAAAATACTCTCATAATATATATGGCATTTGTATCATTGATACGAAAGTAATATCATAGATATCGTGAAATCGAAAAATATCTACAGAAAAGAGGATAAGAATATGGCAGAGGAAAAATCTAAAGTTTACATGTCAGATATACACCTTGAGGATTACACACAGCAGTATGAGGGAAAACAGGCAAACGCAGATACCATGGTCTTTGACGGAGGCAGAAAAACGCAGCTGCTCAACGGACAGTGGCACTATGCCATAGATCAGTATGATACCTGTTTAAGGCAGAAATGGTTTGAGGAAAAGTATTATGATGAAAAGGGATATTCGCTTCCCGTCGATTATTCCTTTGATGAATGGCCGGTTATGCAGCTTCCTGCCTGCTTTAATACAGTGGAAAAGGAATTCCTTTTATATGAGGGCAGTATGGTCTTTACCAGAAAATTTTCTTATGGGAAGGAAGCGCAGGAAGAAGAGGCAGTTCTGAAAATCGGAGCCGCCAATTATCTGTGCCGGGTTTTCCTGAACGGGGAATATGTGGGCATGCACCGTGGCGGTTCCACTCCGGCTTATTTTAATATTACAAAAGAACTGAAAGAAAATAACCGCATTATTCTTGTGGTGGACAGTACGAGAAGACCGGAGCAGGTGCCTACAGAAAATACGGACTGGTTTAACTATGGAGGTGTTTACCGGGATATTGAGTTAATACATCTTCCCAAAACATACATAAAGGATTTCAGAATCGCGCTGGTGCCAGACGGAACTTTTAGCCGCATACAGGCTCAGATTGAATTGTCGGAAGCTGTAACAACTACGGCGATGTTTTCCATAGAGGAACTGGGAATACAGAAACAGATTTCCATAAATAATGGAATCGGTGCAGAGATAATAGAGGCAAAACCGGAACTATGGTCACCGGAAAATCCCAAATTGTACGAGGCAGAGGTGTCCTGCTTAGGCGATCATGTAAGTGACAGGGTAGGCTTTCGGGAAATCAGGGTAGAGAAAGGAGAAATCCTTTTAAACGGGCAGCCTGTGTTCCTGCGAGGTGTGAGCTGTCATGAGGACAGCGTAGAGAACGGAAAAGGTCTGACAGACGAAGAGAGAATCGAAAACATAAGGATTGCAAAAGAGCTGGGCTGCAATTTTATGAGGATTGCTCATTATCCACACAGTGAGAGAATGGCAAAGCTGGCAGATGAGATGGGGCTTTTTCTGTGGGAAGAAATTCCGGTGTACTGGGCAATCCGGTTTGAACGGGAAGAAACCTACGAGGATGCACAAAATCAGCTTCTGGAATTAATCAGAAGGGACTTTAACCGCGCAAGCGTGATCATCTGGTCTGTGGGAAATGAAAATGCAGATACCGACGAGAGATTAAAGTTCATGAGCCGTCTTGCAGACTGCGCTCACAGAGAAGATGAAACCAGGCTGGTATCGGCAGCATGTCTGGTGGATGGTGAAAAGAATGCCATAGCAGATCGCCTTGCCGATTATCTGGATATTATCGGCATTAACGAATATTGCGGCTGGTATACACCTGACTTTGAAAAGCTGCCAGAGCTTATGAAAAACAGTAATCCGTCAAAGCCGGTCATTATCACAGAATTCGGTGCAGATGCACTGGCAGGCCACCATGGCACCAGAACGGATAAAGGTACGGAGGAATGCCAGGCATATGTATATGAAAGACAGATAGAGGTATTAAGAAAAATAAGCTATATTAAAGGAATGACTCCGTGGATTCTCTACGATTTCAGATGCCCCAGGAGAACAAGCAGTATCCAGAAATACTACAACAGAAAAGGTTTATGCTCTGAGGATAAAAAGTATAAAAAAATGGCATTTTCGGTTTTGCAGAAGTTTTATCGGGAACTGCAAAAACAGGAAGAACTATAGAGTTTCTTCCTTTTGTTCCATATTCTTTAATAAGGCAAGCAGTATCAGCAGCAGTACCGGAAATACGACGGCAATGAGAATACCCATACGCAGATTATCCTGAAAAAGGCCGGAAGCGACTCCAACGGTAGTAGGACCCAGGGAACAGCCTACATCCCCTGCAAGTGCAAGCAGGGCGAACATGGCTGTTCCCCCTGTTTTAAGGCGGGAGGCAGAGATGCTGAAGGTGCCTGGCCAAAGGATACCAACGGAGAGACCGCAAAGCCCGCATCCTGTAAGACCGATGACGGGAGAGGATGTAAGAGAAATCAGCAGGTAACTGCAAAGGCACAGAATACCGCTTAGAGTCATAAATTTCATCAGATCAATTTTACTGCCGTATTTCCCGTAAACGGCACGGGAGGTTCCCATCAGGATGGCAAACATCATGGGACCGGCAAGATCACCGATTGTTTTACTAACCTGAAGTCCTTTTTCTGCAAAGGTGGATGCCCACTGACTGACAGCCTGCTCGCAGGAGCCGGCGCAGAACATTAAAAGGAGTAATATCCAGAATAATTTCTGTTTCATGAGAAGTGGAAGGGACATACTTTCTTCCTCCCCGGAGAGCAGAGGAGCAATAGGCACTCTGGAAAAAAGAAAGCCGTTCAAAACAGGTATGATAGTCCAAAGAAGCGCCAGTACTTTCCAGTTTTCAATGTCGAAAAGACGGAAGAAAACAGTGGACAGCAGTACCACAGCTACGTGACCCCAGCAGTAGAAGGAGTGCAAAAGGCTCATGGCAGCCTCCTTGTTATCCGTAGGGCAGGATTCCATAATGGGGCTGATCAGCACTTCCGTAAGTCCCCCTCCAACAGCATAGATGATAACAGACAGTAAAAGCCCTATAAAGGGATCTGCAAACAGTTCCGGCAGAAAAGTCAGACCAATCAGTCCGGCAGCTGCAAATACATGAGCCAGAACAATACTGGTCCGATATCCGATTCTGTCCACAAAACCGGCGGACAAAAGATCGATAATAAGCTGCAGTCCGAAATTAAAGGTCACAAGGAAGGTGATCTTTGACAGCGGAATTCCATAAGAGGACTGAAAGGTCAGAAACAAAAGGGGAATGAAGTTGTTGATAACAGCCTGTACGATATAACCAATAAAGCAGGCATAAATGGTATGCTTGTAAGTTAATGTTTTCATAACGTCCATTTTATACTACAATAAAGACAGCTGCAAGGAATATTTAGGAAAAGCGGGAAAGAATATGATCAGTAATCTTGAGTATTACAAAGTTTTTTATTATGTGGCTGAATGTGGCAGTCTTACGATGGCAGCATCAAAGCTTTCTGTCTCCCAGCCTGCGGTAAGTCAGGCGCTGAAGCAGCTTGAGGATGCCCTTCAGACCAGGCTCTTTGTCAGAGTTTCCAGAGGCATCAGGCTGACAAAGGAAGGGGAAACCCTGTATTTCCATGTAAAAAGAGGATATGAGGAAATTGAACTTGGAGAAAAGAAATTGTCACAGATGCTGAATCTGGAGAGTGGTGAGCTTCGCATTGGTGCAAGCGATATGACCCTTCGCTTTTATCTGTTGCCTTTTTTGGAAAAGTATCATGAAAAGTATCCCCATATTAAGGTCACAGTAACAAACGCCCCTACGCCGGAAACCCTGCGTAATCTGCGGGAAGGGATTATCGACATTGGGGTTGTAAGTACCCCTTTTGATGCCGGTGAGGAGATACAGGCGATTGTAGTTAAGGAGATTGAAGACGTGTTTGTGGCGGGCAGAAAGTTTATCC
>JBJEMT010000111.1:0-15344 GCA_051879815.1 Suilimivivens sp.
CTGGGGATTTCTATGTAAACAGAGGGTCACAGTCCCTCTGGCGAAGGACTAACCGACTACCGTAAATGGTAGCACCCATGAGAATATGTTCGCAGCATTATCTTTCTGTACAGTGCTTTTTAAGAAAAGAGTCTCTGCCATGGAAACGAGCTATGAGAAAGAGACAGGAGAAGAAGAAAAAATAATAGAAAAATAATGGAATATCTTCTTGACTCTTACGTTGCGTCATAGATTATGATGATTTTTGTCAGGAGGAAAAGAGAGCATGATGACAGTAAATGAAGTGAGCAAATTAACGGGAGTAAGTATACGTACTCTGCATTATTATGACGAAATAGGTCTTCTGCATCCGGCGGTGACGACCGATTCGGGATACAGAACGTATGACGGTACAAACTTAGAACGTCTGCAGGACATTTTGCTGTTCCGTGAACTTCAATTTCCACTGAAAGAAATTAAAAGAATCATTGACAGTCCGGATTTTGACAGGGAACAGACGCTTAATCAGCAGATTGAGATGTTGACCTTAAAAAAGGAGCATCTGGAGCAGCTGATCGCCTTTGCCAAAGGGCTGAAAGGGCTAGGAGGGAAAAACATGGATTTTAAAGCATTTGATACAAAAAAGCTTGATGAATATGCAAAACAGGCAAAAGAAAAATGGGGAGAAACAAGGGCTTATAAGGAATTGTATAAGGCCGGTGGGAAAATGACAGATAATATTGATGTGGCAGGCGGAAAGGGCTGCGCGGAATTTACGGCAAAGTCTATAGAGAATTTTGGTGAGCTTTTGGAGAAGACTATTTTCTCAAAGGTCGCGTGAGAAAAGAAAATATGAGATATTTGTCAACTTGCCCCGGTGAGACATTTGTATATAATAGAAATATACGATGATTGGGAGTTGGCAAGGCATGGAAAAGAAAAAGTTGGATTCAAGTAAAATCAGTGTTATCATCACTCTTGCTATCTGGAATTTTGTGTTTCTGGGAACAGAGTATCTCTTTGATAATATGATGGCATATGTAACGGATGCACAGGAGGTTGTAATCGCACAGAGCCGGATTTTGGGAGCAAGTGTGATCGGCTTCTTTTTGTATCCGCTTTTCAAAAGACAGCAAAAGGCAGGAATAAAAAATATCCTGCTTTTTGCTGCTTCTTTTATTTCCGTGATCTGTATCTTCCTGATCCAGCAACGGTTATCTTATCAGAGTATTATGGTTGCGGGCTGTCTTATCTTTGTCCTCTTCGGAATGGCAGGAGGCGTCATTCACAAAAGGGCAGCAGATCTCTTTGCCCCGGACAAGAATCTGGCAAAGGCAATCGGAGTATCCTATGCATTGGGACTTGCACTTCAGTTTTTAAACAACAATCTGGTAAGGAAGGATGTGGCAGAGGCGATTGTGCTCGCGCTGTTTACCGCGGCGGGAGCCATTATGATGACAGGATTTGACGGAGAAGAAAATTCAGGTCAGGAGTCGGAAATACGGGGAAATATAGTAAATGGGAGGAGAATAACCGGAAAACCGGAAATAGCAGGCGTTATTTTACTTGCGAACGTGATTTTGATGTCCTGTATCTTTGCTACACTGGACAATGCGGTAACTTTGGTGCACGCCGAAGGGGCTGTAGATATAGGGCAATGGCCCAGACTTTTGCTTGCGGTAAGCGGTCTTTTGGCAGGTGTTCTCTTTGATTTAAAGGACAGACGCTTTATGGATATCGGCATGTACTGTGTGACACTCCTTTCTACCATCTGTGTGGTGGTGATAGAGCTTGGAGGCCCCTTTCTTGCAGGTTTAATCGTGTTTTATCTTTCGGCAGGCTTCTTTGTGATCTATTTTACAACAGGATTTGTGGAGCTTGCGGGCTGCATGAAGCTGCCGGAGCTTTGGGCAGGACTGGGGCGGACGGCAAATAATTTCTGTGCAGTGATGATCGGACCCGTTTCCGTTGCCATGCTTTCATCGGGAAATGGCATGATGATCAGTGTTACGGCACTTGTACTGTTTGCACTTATCAGTATAACGATGTTCCTCTATTCGGGCCGCGTGAAAACGGATTTTACGCAGGAGGAGAGTAAAAAGCAGAGTGTGGGGGAAAAGCAGGAGAGAGATATCCGGAAATTCAATGCATTTGCGAAGCAATTTTCCCTCACTGAAAGAGAGCAGGAGGTTATGAAGCTGCTCCTTACCTCGGATGAAAATGTGCAGGATCTGGCGGGAAAACTGTATATTTCCAGAGCTGCATTGTACAGACACCTGACTTCTCTGAATGAAAAGACGGATACCAGATCAAGAATCGGATTACTACAATTTTATTATAGCTTCAAAGAAACGGATTGAGACAAATGTAGACTTGAAAATATGCCTTTTTTATGAAAAACTTATCTTACTTTATGCCGAATAACTGCACTAATTTATGTCCTGTCTGCCAGGGGAATAAGAACTGCACTAAATGCGGCGGAACGGGAAGTATAGGCTAAAACGAAAAGAGAGACGAGGAGGATGATAGAATTGAAGAGAGCAAAAAAAATCTTGTCATTAATGATCAGTATCGCAATGATGATTGGAATGATAGCATTTGATTTTCCGATTACAGCGCAGGCAGCAGAGAAGGTTGCTAAAGAATTTGTATTAAAGCTTTCGGTAGCAGGCGGCACCACGGTACCGGGAAATTACAATGTGGAATATGAGGTTGTTGATGCGGATGGAAAAAGCGTATTAAAGCCTGAAGATTATTCCGGAGATTATAGTGGACTGTTAAGTGGTTCGGCAGATGGATCAGAGGTTTCTAAGACGGTAAGTCTTGATGTAGATAATGACAAATACATAAAAATTAAAGTTACCTCGGCAGGAAATGATATATTTATAAATGGCGCTGATGAGACATCTGCCTGGTCTGAAGGAAAAACAATTGCAGTAAATGATTTGGCCCCTGAATATCAATTTCAATTACAGGCTCATCAGGGTCAGAACCCTCCGGAAGAAGGTGGCGATGACAATCCTCCGGCAGATAATCAGCAAAGTGTGAACTTAACAGTGTCCTGGTCAGGTGACTTTGGTGAAATCAAGGTTGGCGGTACTAGTGTTGACTTAAAGAATAGTTCTCAGCATTTTGAAACGGTTAATTGTCAGCAGGATGATACGATTTTAATTACAATTCAGGCAAACCCCACAGAAGTATATTCGTCCATTAAAATCAATGGAGAAGAGAAATTGTCTGAAGGAGAGACAAAGGAATATTATGAATTTTCGATACCTGAAACAGATACTGAATTAAGTATTGTGGTGGAGAAAGGAGAGTCCACGCAGCATACCATTATCTGGAGATATGATAATCTGCAAGGGGACGATGCTATGGTGGAGCATGGCACAGTAGAAATAGTAAGCGGCTATGTTTCAGGTGATGATGGACATTATCTTGTGAATAATGATGCAGAAGTTACCATCAGGCTGATACCGGATTACGGTTATCAGGTAGTAGGAGCAAAGATAAACGGAGATGTTGATTTAACAGCGAATGATAGTACAAATGAATTCAAATTCAAAATGCCTCATACCAATGTGCATTTTCAGGGCATCTTTACCAAAACCGAAGATATTGTGTCTGTAAATGCGCAAGGAGTCAGTGGAGCATCTCTGACCAATGGTGATGCAGTTGCCGGTTCTGGTGGTACTGCAAAAATGACAATTTCTTCAGCTTCACCGTCAGATATATCCGACATAGAAGGTGTTGATGAAAATAAAGCTGTTCAGGCAGTAGACATTCAGATGGATCAGCTGTTCTATAAGAATTCAGCGGATGATCTTTGGACACAGCCACAACATGAGCTTTCGTCATCAGCAGAGGTAAAATTAGTGGTTGATCAGCCTGCAGCCGGTTACGCGGTATTAAGAGAGCATGATAGTCAGGTAGAACAGATACCTGCTTATTATGATGAAGCTACAGGTACAGTAACCTTTGCCTCGAATAAATATTCTGTATTTACTCTGGTGCCGTTAACGGAAAGCAATAACCAGTATACGCCCATTGAAGTGTCACCGGATGTTCCTGATGAATCAGAATCTGAAACTTCTTCAGAGGAAAGCGATGGACCGGCAGTATTAAAGACAAGTGGTGATACATCTGATAATACCTATTTTGCTATTGAACAGCAGGAAATAAACAGAAATCCGGAAACGATTATTATAGATTCAATGGGGGTAGACAAAACAGGTTTGGAATTAATGCCGAAACAAACCTACAATTTGTCATCATTCGTGACTGCGAAAGGTTTTATGACAAGCATTGATAAGATTGCAAAATCCAGGCAAGGGGAAACTTCAATCAGCATTTATACAGAACAACCGATTTGCTTCACAAGAGAAATTCTTAAGAGTATGACAAAAAATAATATTGATTTTGTTTACTATTTCAAGCATGAAGGACATCTGTACAGTGTGACTGTTCCGGCAGAAGTAGACCTGGAGACAATATTTAAAAATAACAAATATGCCGGTCCGCTATATCTCGGTTATGTGCTGGGAACCAGTAAACTTATAAAATAAAAAACATGTCAGGAGAAAGCATAGTTTGACAAAAATTGCCGCTTAGTTTACCGGACTAGGCGGCTGTTTTTGTGTCTTGCGGCTTCCGATGGCAAGCCTAAATCCGAAAGAAGTCAGACAATCCCCGGGTCAGTGACAGGAAGCTGGCTAGCGCCTGTCCGACGGCATGCTTGCGGAAATACTCAGAAAGTATTCTTTGGGGCTTTCAGCCCAAATCTTTCCATGGTGAGCGACAACGATGCTGCGGGCAATGGCCAGTCCCAACCCGTAGCCGCCGGTAGCAGAGTTACGGGACTGGTCTAAACGGTAAAAACGGTCAAAAAGATGCTTCAGGTTGCTGTTGTCTATCGGCTGAACCGTGGTATTTGTTACCGTCAGTTTTACAGAATGACTTTCTCTTTCCAGTCTGATAAGGATCGTACTGCCTTCCGGTGAGTACTTTATGGCATTGTCCAGCAGAATGGACAAAAGCTGCCGGATAGACTTTTCATCACCGGTGAAGGATACCATGGGAGGAATTTCTGTAATCAGTAGTTTCTTTTGGGCTTTGGTGAGACTCTGAAAGGACTGTGCGATTTCTTCTATTATGTCAGACATAGGAAACTCAATCAGCTGAAGCTGCGGCTTTTCCTCATCCATCCTTGAGAGGTAGATGAGGTCATTGGTGAGATCAGTCAGCCGTTTTGTCTGGCGTCTGATGTCTGTCAGCCATTCATTTTCGCCGCAATCAAGCTCTATCAGATCGGCATCGGCACCGATAATGGTAAGGGGTGTTTTGATTTCATGGCCGGCGTCAGTTATGAATCTTTTTTGTTTTTCATAGCTCTCAGCCATAGGCTTGATGATCTTGCCGGAGAAAAGAATCAGGAGTACCAGTACAGCGGAAAGTCCCAGCAGAGAAATAAAAAAACTTGCAAGCAGCATTATGTGAAAGGTGGAAAGATTACGTCCGCAATCCAGAAAGATGACCCGGGTTCCTGAAAGCTCCTCACTGAGAGTAAAGCGATAGTCACCGTAGAAGCCGCCGGAAAGCCCGGACTTAAGGACATCCAGCGCGTATTCTTCTGCTGTAGCCTGGTCTACAGCGGCAATTCTTCCGATATCCACGCTGATCACTTTTCCTGATTCACTGATCAGGACGGAAAAAAAGCGGGTTTCATACGGTGTTTCTGCGGAAAAACCGCGTTTCCGAAAATTCCCGTCGCGAGATGAGATGTTCTCCGGCATATCTTTCCGGGGAGAGGTATCATCCAGCGGAAACATTCCGTGATTGGCAGAAAGAACGGACAAAATTTCATCGGCTTCATCAATGGTCTTTCGGTAGCTCATCCAGTTGAGGCTGCCAAGAATCACCAGCAGGACTAATGTAAGAGACAGCATGGAAATGGCAATAAACTTGAATCGCAGCTTTTTGATCATTTTATTTCCTCCAGGGAATAACCGGTATTTCTCGTAGCTCTGATCTGAATATTTGCATGAAGGGCTGTCAGTTTTTTTCGTAAATAAGAGATATATACCCAGACCACATTTAATTCCACATCACTGTCGTACCCCCAAATCTTTTCCAGAAAGCGTTCTGTGGGAATCAATTGTTTGGGATTTCGCAAAAGCAGCTCTATCATCTGGAATTCTTTGTTAGCCAGATGGAAACTGCCGCTGGGAGAGGATAATTCAAAGGAAGTCTGATCCAGAGTAATGTTGCCGAAAGTTAACTGACTGGTGGCCTGAGAAGTCTGGTTTCGGGTCATTGCACGGAGACGGGCCAAAAGCTCTGCCGTGGCAAAAGGCTTAGTCAGGTAGTCGTTAGCACCGGTATCCAGTCCCAGAACCTTATCCTCAACCTCGGATCTGGCAGTGAGCATCAACACAGGAATACGGTTTCCGCTTTCACGGAGCTTTTGCAGCACTGTTAAGCCATCCATCCCGGGCATCATAATATCCAGGATTACCGCATCATAGTTTTCGGAACTGAGATACTCCAGAGCTTCTCTGCCGTCATAGACGGCGTCAGCGGAGTAGTTGTTTTTCTCAAGCAGGGCGATAATAGCCCTGGAGAGGGATCTTTCATCTTCTGCCAGTAAAATGCGCATCATTACACCTCCGAAAGACTTTCTTAATACCAGTATACATCTTATACCTTAATTATCATTAAAAGGGTACCATAATCCTGCGCCGTTGTCAGTGAATTTTTATAAAAAAATTAAGCTTGTTTTAAGTCCATTTATGGTTTGGATTTTATACTGACCTCACAATACAAAAATGAGAGGAGCACATTACCATGAGCAGTCAAATGGTATTTGAACGATATGAAATCAAATATTTAATGAACTACCGCCAGAAGGATGCGGTTTTGCAGGCAATGGAGCCATATATGTCTATGGACGAATATGGACACAGTTCCATCAGAAATATTTATTATGATACGCCGGATTTCCGACTGATTAGGGAAAGCATGGAAAAACCGGTATACAAGGAAAAAATCCGGGTTCGCAGTTATGGCCCCTCAGGTTCAGGTGATCCCGTGTTTGTGGAATTAAAGAAGAAATATAAGGATGTGGTATATAAAAGACGTATTTCCCTGCCACAGGCTCAGGCAAAGGCTTGTCTTAGCAGAAAAATGCAGCTGCCGGACAGCCAGATCGGGCAGGAGATTGCCTATACATTGGATTTCTATCAGAAATTGGAGCCAGCAGTGTTTCTTTCTTATGAAAGAGAAGCGTTTTTTGAGCGAAACGGAGGAGATTTCAGGGTTACCTTTGATGAGGACATCCGTTATCGGATGGCGGAATTGACGTTTGATTCCGAGGTCTGGGGAACATCTGTTTTGGAGCCGGGACAAGTACTGATGGAAGTAAAGACTTCGGGAGGACTTCCTATGTGGATGGTCAATGTTCTTTCCCAGCAAAAAATTTACAAAACTTCATTTTCCAAATACGGAAGTGCATATCAGGACATTTTTTTATTGAAACAGAAAGGAGTACGTCAATATGCTTAATTCATTATTTCACGGTGTTTTTGACACTGAACTTACTGCAGTTATTTCCCCAGCCGATTTTCTGCTGTGCGTAGGAGTATCCCTTGTCATTGGATTGCTGCTGTGTGTCATGACTATGTGGAGATTAAAAAGCAGTGGGGGATTTGCGATTACTTTGGCTTTGCTGCCTGCCGTTGTCTGTGTAGTTATAATGATGGTAAACGGAAATATAGGAGCAGGGGTTGCTGTGGCAGGAGCCTTTAGTCTGGTACGGTTTCGCTCGGCGCCGGGTTCGGCACGGGAGATTGGTGCCATTTTTATTGCCATGGGATCGGGGCTGATCGCCGGCATGGGATATTTGGGATATGCCGCTTTGTTTTCTCTGATTCTGGGCGTGATCACCATGCTTTATACTGGGTTACACTTTGGTGATGCCAGACGGTATAAAACACTTCACATCACCATTCCGGAAAATCTTGATTATGATGGTGTTTTTGATCCTGTGCTGCAGGAATACACATCAGACTATACCCTGACACAGGTAAAGACGACCAATATGGGAAGTCTTTTTAAGCTGACCTATGATCTTGTTTTGCGGGATCCTTCCAAAGAAAAAAAATTTATTGACGAACTGCGCCGCCGGAACGGGAATCTGGAGATTTCCATTTCTTATCAGGAAACCGTGGCAGCAGGGCTTTAAAGGAGGACTTGAAAATGAAAGTTTCAGGAAAATGGAGCATTCTTCCGATCATTCTTTGTGCGTGTATCCTGTTTTCTGGTTGTCAGGCAGATAATGCAGCCATTGTGGAATCCTCTCTGGCAACTGCAGACGCAGATTCAGAGCAAAACACTGATATTGTCAGTACTGAAGACATCATCAGTACCGGAGAGCTGTTCAGTGATCGTGATTTGACTAACGGCTATGATGAGAATTCTGCGGTCACAATTCAACTTAATGGCGATACCGCAGTTTGTTCTTCTGATGCCGTGACCATTGATGGAGGCAGAATCACTATTCTGGAAGAAGGAACCTATCTTTTCACAGGTACGCTTACTGACGGACAAGTGGTCGTGAATGCTGATGACAGTGATAAGGTGCAGATTGTTCTGAATGGCGCAGATATTACAAGCGCCACTTCCGCTGCAATCTATTCTCTGGAAGCTGATAAAGTGTTTATCACTCTGGCAGACGGAACGGAGAATTATCTTGCGAATGGAGGAAAATTTGAGGCTGTGGATGACAACAATATTGACTCCGCAGTCTTTTCCAAAACAGATCTGACACTCAACGGAACCGGCAGTGTGACTGTGACAAGTCCTGCAGGTCACGGTGTTGTGTCTAAGGACGAACTGACTATCACAGCAGGCAGCTATCAGGTTACTGCTGCAAATCACGGGTTTGCCGGTAAGGACAGTGTTGCCATTGCCGCAGGAAGCTTTGTCATAACCTCGGGCAAGGATGGTATTCATGCCGAAAATACTGATGATACAGCGCTGGGATGCCTTTATATTAAAGAAGGCAGCTTTGAGATTGATGCCCAGGGAGATGCCGTCAGTGCCGGCAGTGATTTACAGATTGATGGTGGCAGTTTTACTTTGACTGCAGGTGGCGGCAGTGCCGGTGCGGCCATGAAAAGCAGTGATATGATGCGGCATTTCGGGCAGGCAGACGCAAGCGATACAGAAGAATCGGCAGCTTCAGATACCACAGATAGCTGTAAGGGCATCAAAGCTGACGGTGCGCTGACAGTCAATAGCGGTATCTATATGCTGGATACAGCCGATGATGCCGTGCATGCCGGAGGTAATGTAACTATCTGCGGCGGAGAGTGGACAATTCATACGGGAGATGATGGAATTCACTCGGATGCCTCTGTAGTAATTCAGGCAGGCATTTTCTCTGTTCCTTACTGCTATGAGGGTATAGAGGGACAGTCCGTCACAATCGAAGACGGTACACTGGAAATTACGGCAAAGGATGATGGTATCAATTCTGCCGGCGGGACAGACGGTTCCGGTACAAATTACGGCTTTGGACGTCAGGATCAGTTCGCAGACGACAAAGACTGCTTTATCACCATTAATGGAGGTGTCATAACAATCGTGTCCGATGGAGACAGTCTTGATTCCAACGGCGATCTGACGATTAACGGCGGCACAATAAACCTTACCTGCAACGGCAATAGCAATACAGCAATCGATGTCAATGGAAGTTATACTCAAAATGGCGGTACGGTTACCACTAACGATGGTTCGGAGAACGGAAGCGGCGGCAGAAGCGGAGGCAAGAACGGCGGCCTGTTTGATGGCGGAGATGAAAGGCCTGACAGGGGAGAAAGACCTGCCGGAGATGAAAAGCCTGCCGGAGACGAAAAGCCTGAAAGGGGCGGAAAACGAACTTAAGAGCAGAGCATATTTCGGTTTAAAAATTTACTGTGCCCATGAGAGCGCTTCCTCAAGGCTCTCTGCACCCAGAATATTCAGCATGAAATCCAAATATTCATCGGCTCTGTCCGTGTCAATATATTTAAATACCTCCAAGATAAATTTGTCTGTGTGGTCAAGTTCGTAAATGCCGAAAGCAAGCCCCTGATTGACTTCCTCCTTTGCATCGGTCTGCCGATTCATGATGAAAGCTTCTATATAGGGGTTGGCATCAATAATATAATAGCAATATGCAAAAGCTGCAGCCTGAAGCTTTTCTCCGGAGGTGGATGAGAAGCCAAGTTCCGTTACCGTGATGCTGCGGACATCGCCATTTTGGTCCAGATATTCCTCCTGTCTAAGAAAGTCCGTCACGGTGCTCAGATTCATCAGAGTAAGCAGCGGAGAATCGATAGTTTTGTCATAATCGGCATCCCAGTAATTTACTCGGGTAAGAGGCTTGGGATAGGGATGAATAGCCAGTCCCCAGTTATAGTTGCCTTTGGCACAGGCAGAATTATTTATTGCTTCCAAAAGATCTTTTCCGTTAAAGAATTTGTCATTTCTTCCCTCATTGCTATTCCAGGCATGATCAATGCTGAAATAAACCTTGGCATTTGCATAATTACTCTTTGCAGCATTATAAAAAATGCGGAGGGCTTTCTCAAATTCTGAAGCATAATAGTTGATATCACTGGTATCCATATAGTTCCAGACCTGAGGCTGATTAATTTCATTGGCAATCACCCAGCTGGAAACAAGACCATGACTGCCGTTTGAGTAGCGCTCTGTGAGGAAGGATGCGATAGCCTCCAAAGATCTGCAGCCTTCTTCCTCGGCAGTATTAAAAGCATAGTAATAGGCACCGGATTTTGAATTTCGGGATTTCGGATGAATCAGTTCGGGAAATTCTTCATTCCAGTCATTTAAAATAATGGCGGTAGAGAGCATACCGCTGTTTGTCAGGTAGGTAAAGAGATTGTCGTAGCTGTTGATGGCTGCACCGTTAAAGTGGTAAGTATTACCCATGAATTCATAAGAAATCGTGGGATAATCAGTATTCGTGGTTTCTCCAAGAATCAGGGAAAGAGGAATATTATAAATTGCATGCTGCACTCCGAGATCCGTCAAAAGCGGAGTGCCCAGCATTTCAGGATCCAGCAGCAGACCTTTTTTGGAGGCAGCAGTGGGATAGCTGTCCTGATTGTCGGCAATCACTTCGGGATTGGTTATGTAAGAGCCGGTGGCAACAGGAACATACTTCCCGTTCAAAAGCAACGCAGGCACAAATTCCTGAAAGAGCTGTCCTTCCTGATAGGAAAAAGTCAGTGTGCAGGTAGTTGCTTTTTCAGAGTAAGTCAGAGGCCTGCCATCAAAGGTATGGTTGGAATCGTATGTTTCAAAAGCAAAGAGATAAATATACGCGTCATCACTTTTGGGAATATCCGGCAGGGATAAGGTGAGAGAAACATGTTCTCCATCCGATTGAAAGATACAGTCTGTAACGCTGCCGAATGTTGCCAGATTCTTTTTGGAAAGCGTGATATTTCCCTTTGAAAGTGTCTGAAGTCTCTCTTTTTCCGCCTGGGAGGCCATTTCTTCCGCTTCTTTATCGGTAAGAGAGCTCTGGCTGATGTCGGGTCCGGAAACGGAAGCATTGTCTGCAACAGTGGAAACTTCCCGGCCACAGCCGCTGAAAAATAAAAGAAGACACAGAAAAAGAAGGAAGAGAAAACCTGTCTTCATGCTGTTGATAATACGTGTGTAATAATTTGGATACAAGGATTTTCCTCCCATTAGTTGTTGTGATAAATGATATTGACAGAAAATTCCGTCTCTGATTCTCTGTCGGTGGGAATACTGATCTTACCCGATTTCAAGCGGGAAAGCAAAGCATAATAATCGTCCGTTGTTACTTTGTCAAAACGCCATGCCTCATCGGTGGTGGGCAGTTCAACACATTTTTTTTCTGCTCCATAGGAAACTGCCTGTCCGGCAAGCTCTTTTGGCCAGATGCTTCCGCTGGCAAAATAATCATCCAGAGCAACGATAACAGAATCCTGAATTCCCTTCACGGCAGAAGTGAGAAAAAGTTCGGAGATGGCGCTTTGATCAACGTCCACCCCGATCAGAAGACCGTTGTGTTTTTTGGCAGAGGCAAGAACAGATTCATACAGGGAACCACCACAGGCAAAAATAACCTGTGTCCCGTTCTCATACCATTTCGCTGAAATGTTTTCGATTTCCTCATTGGGGAAGAAGGTATCCGAGTACCAGTAATTTACTGTGATATCCTCGTCGGTCTTCAGTTCCCTGGCAGCATCGTCAATTCCTTTCAGGTAGCCAAGACCATAGCGTTCTACGGCAGGAAGCTGTTCTCCACCGATAAAGCCAAAATCAGTATAGCCATCCATTACGGTCATATATCCGGCAAGATATCCGGCTTCCTCCTCGTGATAGAGAATACAGTGAACATTAGTAGAAATAGGAACTTCACGGTTGGAAGCATCTTTTGGAATCCCGTCAAGCAAAAGGAAATTAACTTCGGGATAAGCATTCTGCAAAGCACCTACTGCTTTTTCAAAATGGGAACCGGCACAGATGATAAGTCCTGCATTGTTTTCAATAGCTGTAAGGACAACCTTTTCATAGGCTTCATCATTGTTTTCCGTTGCGCTGTAGGTGGAATAGGTTACACCGGCTGCAAGAGCATAGGTTTTGGCACCTTCAAGAACCGCTTCATTGTAGCCTTTGTCCATAATATCGCTTCTGTCTGTGACAAGTGCCACTTCACCGCCGACTTCCAGATAGTCGCCGTAATAGTCTATTCCCTCATCCTCCGAAAGGTTGTTTACAAAATTACTTTCGGAAGAAGTACTTTTTATATTGCAGCCAGGCAAGATAATCAGAAGAAGGATCAGAAAAAGGAGATTTAATTTATAAGGTTTAAGTTGATATTTCATTTATGATATATTTTAACTCCATGTTTTTACCACATTATATCATATTTATAAAAGAAAAAAATGAAAGTTTTCTTAATTATACAAAAATTTGAAAATGAGTTGTTGAGTCATAAAAACCGTGATAAAGTAAGTATATCGGTTCTTTGATGATTAATAAGAGGAAAGGAAGTCAGTTAAAATGGTAAAGATTATAGCAGACAGTACCTGTGATCTGTCACAGGATTTACTTACAAAGTATGATATAGCACTTCTTCCGCTGCATGTTCTTTTAGGGGAACAGGAGTATCTTGACAGGGTAACGATCACACCGGATGAAATTTACCGTTGGTCGGACGAGCATAAGACCACACCAAAGACTTCGGCACCATCATTGACAGAAGCTGTTGACATTATGAAGCCTTATGTGGAGGAACAGAGAGAAATCGTATGCTTTTCCATATCGGATGAAATGTCAACCTCCGGTAATGTGATGAGACTGGCAGCCAGGGAACTGGAGGCGGAGCATCTGATAACCGTGATCAATTCTGCCAACCTGTCTACCGGCATTGGACAACTGGTAATAGAAGCGGCTGTTATGGCAGAGAATGGTGCAGACAGGAAAGAAATCGTTGCGGAGATTGAGAGATTAAAACCTCTTGTCCGCTCAAGCTTTGTAGTGGATACCCTGACCTATCTTCACAGGGGTGGAAGATGCAGCAGTGTGGCAGCTCTGGCAGGCAGTGCCCTAAAGCTTCATCCCAGGATTGTTGTGGAAAACGGTGCCATGAATGCTTCTAAGAAATACCGGGGCAAAATTGATCATGTGATCCTTTCCTATGTTCATGATCTGGAAGCAGAGCTTAAAAATGCAAAGAAGGACAGAGTCTTTATTACTCACTCCGGCTGTGATAATGAGGTTATTGATTCTGTACGTTCCTATCTGGAGCAGCTGCAGGTCTTTGATGAGATTCTGGTGACCAGGGCAGGAGGCGTTATTTCCAGCCATTGCGGTCCGGGAACACTGGGCGTGTTATTTATTGCTAAATCATAACATATGTTATCTGAAGAGGGGTTACGGATGACCGGGACGGAAATCAGGCAGTTTATCGGAAAACTATGTAAATATGCAGGAGAAGATGAAAAATTTGCGGATGATTTTTATGAGAGATTGAAAGCGGATGAGGAAATTCTCCGGGAATTTGTTTACTATATGCTGTACGGAAATTTTGCCTGCAGGGCAAAAGTGCTGGATTATACAGTAGTGGATGTCATGATCTGGCAGATGGATCATTTTAAAGCCTGGCTTGACAGGGATACTGCGGGAACGAAGCAGAATGGAGACAGGATGCTTCTGATGGCTTTCGATACCCTTCTTAAAATGAGGGAAAATCCTGAAAAATACGTGCAGAAAATACAGCTTGAAACGGGCACGGATTATGAAGGAAAATATGAATAAATTATTTTCAGAGGCAGTCGGAAACGGTTTCTTTCTTTAGAAATGCAGCCTTCTTCTGACTGCTTCACGCAACCTTCTTCTGGATAGAATGGTAATAAGCGCAATAGTGATAACAGCACATATGGTCAGAACAATGGCTGACCACATAAGCTGAAGCGGTGCATTCAGGTAGTGGTCGATCAAAAGTTCAAGCCCCACGCATAATAAAGCGGTTTCCACAAAGAAATACAGTGCTGTTGTAAGGAAAGAAACAGGAAAAACATGTAAAAGCAGCGCAAAAATCTCTATCAGTATGGTAACAAGGATCACAATCGGCAGAGCAAGAGATGAAAACCATCTGTCGTTTGCTGTGTTAAATGTGATCATATACAGGTAAAAACCGGTGGCTGCGCCATCCAGTGCAAGAGAAAGGCAGACAGGCAGTCTGGTGTAAAGGACAACCGGAAGTACCAGAACAAATAAAAGAAGACAGGCACCGATGATAAAAAGTGACCAGGGGGTTCTGGAAAATACAAAAATATTAAGAAGCAGACAGCAGAGAGAGGTTGCAGTCAGTACTACAGAAGTAAGGAGTGCAAGATCCTTTCTTTTTACCACATCCACTTGTCCCTTTTCTGCCGGGTATGGGAGAGAAGCCTCTTTTATTTTTTGTAATTCATTAGGATTGATAACAGGTGTATTACATAGAGGACATCTGGTTAATGAGCTTTCCAATTCTACACCGCAATTGACACAATATGACATGTTGAATTCCTTTCTGTCAGGTTCTGTTGCTTTCTATGGTAACGTGAATACCGTCCTTCACAAGTTTCCTGAAAAAATAACGTTCTACATCCGATTCAATAATACTGCTGGCAAAATTAATGGTAAGAGTATCTTCAAAACTGATAATGGCACAGTTTGTCCTTGAGGAAAAAGGCTGCCCCATATAGATATCAAAACGTTCGATATAAGGTTTCATATTTTCCGGCACTTTTATGGCACCCATATTGGTAAGCCCAGAT
>JBJEMT010000112.1:0-15306 GCA_051879815.1 Suilimivivens sp.
TATTTCCTTCCTTTATCCATATTCCATTCCTTTTTACCGGAAAATGGGATGGGAGATCGTCTCCGACAAGCTTACCTTTACCGTAAAGGACACACAGCTTCCCAAAGCACGCCCTGTGGGCGGCATGGTGGAGCGCGTCGGTCTTGATTCTGAGGATTATCACAATGTGCACTCCTATTTTGCATTGCAGCGCCATGGGTGTCTGATCCGTGACAATTTGTCCTGGGAGGAATACTGGCGCTGGGATAACGACGATATGATAGCCGCCGTCTATTATAATAAAGATCATAAGCCTCTGGGGTATGTAGTCTATTACATTGCCAATGACATTTTTCACATAAAGGAAATGGTATACTTAAATATCGAAGCCAATTACGGACTCTGGAATTATATCAGCGCCCACTTTTCCATGATTGATCAGGTACAGGGTGATAACTATTCCGGTGAGCCCATGGCATATCTTTTTGAGGACAGCGAGATTACTGAGACTATCTCTCCCTATATTATGGCAAGAATCGTAAATGTAAGAGATTTTCTTGCGCTTTACCCTTATCAGGTACAGCCTGAAGATTTTAAGATCCACTTTATGGTACATGATGAGATGGCTCCCTGGAACGAAGGGGATTATATGGTTTCATGGCATAATGGGGAAACGATCTGCGAACAGGTGGAGGATAACCAGTCCATCAACGTAGTGGAGCTTTCTGTCAATACTCTGACCACCATGTTGATGGGCTATAAGCGCCCCTCCTACCTTTATGATCACGAAAAGATCAAGACGGAATATTACATGCTGACCTGGCTGGAACGGTTGATTCCCGTTGAAAAGCCGTATTTTTCGGATTATTTTTAGATTTTACTGCCTTGTCAGTCTGACTGATTCGTTGTACACTGTAAAAAAGTAAAAGAAAAGAGGAATATCTTATGGACAGGCAAAATTTGACTCTGCTTACGGATCTCTACGAGCTTACCATGATGCAGGGCTATTTCAAGCACAAGGACCGCAATGAGACTGTTATCTTTGATGCTTTTTACAGGAACAATCCCTGCGATGGAGGCTATGCTGTTGCCGCAGGACTGGAACAGTTGATCAAATATATTAAAGAACTTCACTTTTCCTCACAGGATATTGATTATCTGTCAGGGCTTGGCATTTTTGAAAAAGACTTTCTCAATTATCTGGCTGATTTTAAATTCTCAGGTGACATTTACGCCATTCCGGAAGGCACTGTTGTTTTTCCGAGAGAACCCCTTGTCAAAGTAATCGCGCCCATTATGGAAGCCCAGCTTGTGGAAACAGCAATTTTAAACATCATCAACCATCAGAGTCTGATTGCCACCAAAGCTGCCAGAGTCTGTTATGCTGCAAAAGGAGACGGTATCATGGAGTTTGGACTTCGCCGCGCCCAGGGACCCGATGCCGGTATCTATGGTGCCAGAGCCGCTGTGATCGGAGGATGCATCGGTACCTCCAATGTGCTCTGCGGACAGCTTTTTGATGTTCCCGTCAAAGGAACCCATGCGCACAGCTGGATCATGAGTTTTCCTGATGAATATACCGCTTTCAAAGCCTATGCGGATATCTACCCTTCCGCCTGCATTCTGCTTGTGGATACCTATGATACCTTAAAGTCAGGCGTTCCCAATGCCATCCGCGTCTTTAGGGAAATGAAGGAGTCCGGTATTCCTCTTACCTATTACGGAATCCGTCTGGACAGCGGCGATCTTGCCTATCTTTCCAAGAAAGCCCGCAAAATGCTGGATGATGCCGGTTTCCCGGACGCAGTGATTTCTGCTTCCAACGATCTGGACGAATATCTGATTGAAAGTTTAAAAGCACAGGGTGCCGCCATCACCTCCTGGGGTGTTGGCACCAACCTGATCACAGCCAAGGATAATCCAGCCTTCGGTGGTGTATATAAACTGGCTGCCATTATGGATGAGAATGGGGAATTCATTCCCAAAATCAAGCTTTCCGAAAACTCCGAAAAGGTTACCAATCCCGGCAATAAGACGGTTTACCGCGTTTATGAAAAGGAAAGTGGCAAGATTAAAGCCGACCTGATCTGCCTTGTGGGAGAAACATTCCCAGAAAATCAGCCTTTGCTTCTCTTCGATCCGCTGGAGCCCTGGAAAAAGACAAAGCTTCCCGCCGGCAGTTTTACCCTACGTGAACTTCCTGTCCCTGTTTTCAAGAACGGAGAATGCTGTTATAAATCACCGAAGACTATGGATATCAGATCTTACTGTGAAAAAGAAAAGAATACCCTTTGGGAGGAAACAAAGCGTTTCGTTAATCCACACAAAGTATATGTAGATTTATCAAAAAAGCTGTATGATACAAAAATTCATCTGCTTGACCAAATGAGTTCACAATAGAAACCCGCGCCGCCTGGCAACCATAAAAACTTGAGGTGCTGCCTGACAGCAGCACCTCATTTCGTTCCATACAGGCTACGCCAGCCTGGCGACCTTTTCCTTCAAGCGTCCAACTTCTCCCTCTACATGATTAAGTCTCAGCGTCATCGCTTCCTTATCTCTTTCGTTCTTCTCAAAAGTTTCCAAAATGCGATCCATCTTGCGGTTCAAATCCAAATGTCCGTCGGCAATAAAACCAATACTGGGAATAATCTCATTCTCAATTCTTAAATTTACTCTTCTGATCGCATCTGTATTTTCCTGAACCTGCTTTTCCAAGCGGTCAAAACGCTTATCCATTCCGTCGAAACGCTTATCCATTCCGTCAAGACGCTCATCCATTCCGTCAAGACGTTTATCCATTCCGTCAAGACGCTCATCTATTCCGTCGAGACGCTCATCTATTCCGTCAAGACGCTCATCCATTCCGTCAAGACGTTTATCCATTCCGTCGAAACGCTTATCCATTCCGTCGAGACGTTTATCCACTCCGTCGAGACGCTCATCCACTCCGCCAAGACGCTTTTTTACTTCTTGTATGTCATCATAGATTAATTGAATCAAATTGTCATTATTCATAATTTACACCTCTCTGTTAAATCACGGTTTAAAACAAGTTATGAATATTCCCTACAGATTCATTCCACGTATAATTCATAAATTAACCATATCATTTACAGTCTTGGCAGTCAAGTGAATATTTTATTATTTATAAACGTTTTTTCGTATTTATGAGCAACTCTGCCAGATACTCAGCTGCCGGCAGCAATGCTCGCTCATCCACCCGGAAGCCTGGCTGATGAATGGTCTGCCCCTTTCCGGTACCTATTTTTATATAGCATCCCGGAATATTTTCTTCATAAAAAGAGAAATCATCGCCTCCCATGGAACTCTCCTCCGGAACAACCTGCATTTTCTGCTTTTCTGCTATTTTTATCGCATATTTCACCATTTCTTCATCATTATAGACAGCCGGTGAACCAAAAAACCACTGAAATTCTGCCAAAGCACCATATGCCTGTGCTGTGCATTCTGCCATTTCTCTCATGCGCTTTTCCACAAGAATCCTGTCTTCTCTGTTCATGGTACGCACAGTGCCTTCCAAAACTGCATTCTCCGGAATCACATTCCAGGTCTGTCCCGCTTCAATCCTGGTCACACTTAAAAGTGACGGATGAAATGCATCCACATTTCTGGTAATAATCGTCTGAAAAGCCTGAACCATAGCTGCTGCTGCAGGAACAGGATCAATTCCGTGATCCGGGTGAGCGCCATGACATCCCACTCCTTTTACGGTGACCACAAAGCGGTCTGCAGCCGCTGCCACATAGCCTTCTCTGATGCCGACACAGCCGGTCTCATTGGTGGGATCCGCATGAATCCCCCAAATCCTCTCCACATCATTCATAACATCGGTTTCCAGAATCTTAAGTGCACCCAGAGAAGATTCCTCCGCAGGCTGAAAAATAATTTTTATGGTCCCTGCAAGCTCCGATTCCCTTTCCTTCAGCAAAATAGCACAACCAATCCCTGCCGTAATATGAAAATCATGACCGCAGGCATGCATCTTCCCCTGAATTTCAGAAGCATAGGGAAGAAGCGTCTCTTCCTGAACCGGCAGTGCGTCAATATCACACCGGAGTGCCTGTACCGGTCCCTCTTTTTCTCCTCTGATTATTGCCACAAGCCCTGTGTCCAGATTGCAGGGCAGTATTTCCACACCTGTCTCTTCCAGAATTTGCCGGATTTTTTTCGTTGTCTCATATTCTTCATAGGATAATTCCGGATGCCTGTGAAACCATTCAAAATACTCCTTCAGTTTTTCCTCAAGACCGTTCATCTTTTCCTCCATTCCAAAAAGTCATAGATTCCTGCATTTGGTTTCCTACCCTCTGCTGTTTGGATCCAATGCATCCCTCAGCGCATCCCCGATAAAATTAATTGCCATAACAAGCACCACGATCAGAACTCCGGGTGGCACCCAGAGCCAAGGCTGCTTTGTCAATACTGTCAGGGACTGTGCACCGTTTAACATATTCCCAAGGCTTGCTGTAGGAGGCTGTACTCCCATTCCAAGGAAGCTCAAAGCTGCTTCATCCAGCATGGATAAAGCCAGGACAGAAGTGGCATATACCAGAATAGGTGCTACTGTATTCGGCAAGATTTCCGAAAACAGGATATGCCTAAGAGGCATACCTGCCACAATATTACCTTTAATAAAATTTGTTTCCCGCAAATTTAAAACATTTCCTCTTACAAGCCTGGCAATTCCCGGCCAGTCTACAAAACCAAGGATAAGGATGATACTCCACAAACCCGGTTTAAAAATAGCAGCCGCCACAAGTACTAATAAAATATAGGGAAAAGACATGACCATGTCCGTAAAACGCATAATGACCATATCGGCAACGCCGCCAAAATATCCGGCAATCAAACCAAGCACTACTCCAATCACTGTAGATATCAAAGTAGCCATAATCCCTACCAGCAAAGAGATCCTCATAGCATATAAAAGTCTGCTGAAAACATCTCTTCCGATTTGATCGGTACCAAACCAAAATTCTCTGCTTGGGGCACCACTGAAGGAACCTACAATCTCATTAGGATCATGTGGTGCAATAACAGGTGCCAAAAGTGCCGCAGCCCCAAGGATAACCACTATTACAAAACTGACCAGCGCCAGTTTATGACGTTTAAAACGCCGGAACACTGTCTGCAGATAACTTTCATTTACAATATCTATATTTTTTTCTTTTCTCTTCTTTTCCATATGCCCCTCCTAGTCAAGCTGAATTGTGGGGTCTACCAATGCATATAAAATATCAGTAATCAAATTGGCAACCAGCACAACTATTGCAGAGAGCAGGCATACACCCATTATAACAGGATAGTCGCGGCTGGTAATGGCACTCATAGTCATAAGACCCAGCCCCGGCCAGGAAAATACCTGTTCAATAATAACAGCACCTCCGAACAGGGTAGGTATTTCCATTCCGATAACTGTCACAATAGGAACCAGTGCATTTCGAAGAGCATGCTTATAAATAACCTTAAATCTTCCGATACCCTTTGCTCTTGCTGTCCTAAGGTAATCCTGCTGCAGAATTTCAAGCACTGCACTTCTGATATACCTGATATTACTTCCTGCCATGGACACGGCAAGTACCAGCACCGGCATCACCATATGTTTCGCTACATCCATGAATCCTCCCGACTTACCAAGCGTAGTCATTCCACTTGACGGAAGCCAGCCAAGCTTAACAGTAAATAAATAAATCAAAAGCAGTGATAAAAAAAATCCCGGTATACTACTTCCAAGAAAAGAAAGTGTAACTACCGTATAATCACCTTTGGAATACTGATGTATGGCACTGTAAATTCCGGCCGGTATCGCCATCAGCAGACTGACGATCAATGACACGCCCATAAGAAGCAGTGTAGGACCTAAATGGCTCCTTATCATTTCACTGACAGGCTGATAAGACTTTACCGAATAGCCAAGGTTTCCGTGAAGTAACTGTCCTAACCACACAAAATACTGAATATAAAAAGGCTTATCCAGCCCAAGTGCTATTTTCTTTGCCTCTACAGCTGCCTCTGATACCCTCGGTCCTTTCAGCATTTCCAAAGGACTTCCCGCAAGACACATAATGGCATAATCGATAATAGTAATGCCAATCAATACAGGAATAGCAATCAAAATACGTTTCAAAATATATTTACTCATGACCGCTCACTCTCCTTACTGCTGCCAGCCAGTGTAATAGGACAGGCAGCAAAATGTCCGCTTTTTAATGCAGTCTCCTGCAATTGTGGCTCTTTTTGCGCACAGATGTCAGTAGCATACGGACATCTTGGATGAAATCTGCATCCGGAAGGAGGATTGATGCTGCTTCCAATTTCTCCCTGCAAAATCCCTTTTTTTTCTTCCCTCTCCGCAGGATCCGGTATCGGTACGGCATTCAAAAGTGCCCTGGTATATGGATGCGCCGGATTGTTAAAAATTTCCTTTGCTTCCCCTATCTCTACAATCTTGCCAAGATACATAACAGCAATCCTGTCACTGACATAATTAACGGCTCCAAGTCCATGCCCCACAAAAAGGAGAGTAAGATGAAGATCCTTTTGCAGACTGCGGAGTAAATTTAAAATCTGTGCCTGTATGGAAACATCAAGCGCACTGACCGGTTCATCACAAACAATAAATTCAGGATTCAGAGAAAGAGCTTTTGCAATACCGATTCTCTGTCTCTGTCCTCCTGAAAATTCATGAGGATATCTGCCGAGTACATTTCTCTGAAGTCCTACTCTGTCCAGAATACTCAGAATATCCTTCTCTACCGTTGCCTTAGTGGAAATTTTGTGGTACAGCATAGGCTGCGCCAGAATTTCATATATATGCTTTCTGGGGTTTAAAGAAGAATATGGATCCTGAAATACCATCTGAAGCTTGGTACGGATTTTTAGCATCTCATCCTTTTTCAGGGTGCTTAAATCTCTGCCCTTATAATAGATGGTACCCTCCCTAGGCCTCTCAAGGCCAACCAGCTGCCTTCCTATAGTAGATTTACCACATCCCGATTCTCCTACAAGACCTAATGTCTCGCCTTCCCTGATAGAAAAGCTTATACCGTCTACCGCTTTGACATAACCTGTGGTGTGAGTGATAATTCCTCCCTTTATAGGGTAATATTTTTTTAAATGCTCCACCCGGATCAATGGGGGCTTGTTTTCTTTATTCATATTGAATTCCCCCTTCCTTCATGACAATACACTTAGCAGTGTGGCCTTCGCCAAATATATAATCTTCCTGCGGATTATCACATTCAGGTCTTCTATATGCACAACGCTGTGCAAAACGGCAGCCTTTAATATCATCATAGTTTTCAGGTACGATACCCGGAATGGCCTTTAACTGCCTGTCTGCAGTATCACGTATTGTGGGTACCGTATCAAGCAGCGCCTTCGTATA
The DNA here is from genome assembly GCA_051879815.1 of Suilimivivens sp. Taxonomy (GTDB): domain Bacteria; phylum Bacillota; class Clostridia; order Lachnospirales; family Lachnospiraceae; genus Suilimivivens. Next base: position 7,391 of record JBJEMT010000112.1, read on the forward strand.
TGGATGCTTTGGAGCCTTGAATATTTCTTTTACGGGAGCTTCTTCAATCATCTGTCCTGCATACATAACAATCACGCGGTCCGCCATATGTGCCACCAAGCCAATATCATGCGTAATCAGTATGATTGACATGCCGTTTTCCTGTTGCAATTCCCTTAGCAAATTCATTATCTGAGCCTGTATGGTAACATCCAAAGCCGTAGTCGGCTCATCGGCAATCAGTAACTTCGGGTTACAGGAAAGCGCCATGGCAATCATAGCTCTCTGTCTCATTCCACCGGATAAAGTATGCGGAAACTTCTTCATAACACTCTCTGCATCCGGCATTCCCACTTTTCTAAGCAGTTCTTCTGCTCTTTTTTTCGCATCTTCTTTTGTAAGCTTTAAATGAGTTCTGATGCTCTCTGTAATCTGATTTCCCACTGTAAATACGGGATTTAAAGATGTAAGAGGATCCTGAAATATCATGGTCATTTGATTTCCCCGGATCTGATCCAGTTCTTCTTCTGTCATCTTAAGAAGATTCTGTCCATCAAATAAAACCGTACCTTCTTTAACAGCTCCACCTCTTGCAAGCAGCCCCATAATGGACAAACTTGTTACACTTTTTCCACATCCGGATTCACCGACAATACAGACCACTTCTCCTTTCTCCACATAAAAACTGACATGATCCACACTAATATTGGTTCCGTAATCTCCTGTGAAAACAGTGGTAAGGTTATCTACTTCCAGTAAATGCGACATATTTTTTCCTCACTTGTTACAATAGTATATCCGGCAAAGCTTATCAGCATTTGCTTATATAAGGATAATACCACAGACCAGTATAAGACCGGCCTGCGGTATCTCACCAATTCAGTATTATAATAAAATTATAACTATTCTACAATATCCCATTCTTCAATATTATTAAAGAAACCATATACATTAGCATGCACGCCTGTCAGACGCTTGCTGACTGCGCCCTGTGCACTGATAATGTATGCCGAGAACATGGGAACATCTTCCTGTACCTTCTTATCAATGATAGAGTAAAGTTCTGTCAATCCTTCCACATCATCTGTCGTTCCTACCGCTCCAAGTGCTTCATAAACCGAATCATCACTGTAACCGGTCCAGCTTCCTTCTCCATCCAAAAGCCATGCAATATCAACAGAAGGATCGATAGGCGGATAAGTATATTGAACAGCAAACATATCATAATCTGTTGAACCTGATATACTCATCAGTGTATCAAGATCAACTGTCTGAACCTCTACATTGATACCAACAGCAGCCCATTGAGCTACCATAACCTGTGCTGCATTCACAAAAGTACCATCACCGGAGTTGACATAGAAGCGTAACGTCTGAGAACCATCCCAACCGGCTTCTTCAAGCAGTTCTTTTGCCTTATCAGGGTCATAAGATATAGGTGTAATACTGTCATCATAATAAGGACTGGCAGAAGATACAAAGCCTTCCACTATTTCGCCATGTCCCTTTAATAACTCATCTAAAATCTGCTGTCTGTCAATTGCATACACAAGTGCCTGGCGGACTTTTACATCAGGTATATTTGCAGTCTGGATAAATACGGACTGGTTAGTTATAGGTGAACCATATACTACATTAACATTATCAAGTGCTTCTACACTTTCCATGTCTTCCTGCGGAATATTGGTCATTGCAAGATGTGTCACATCAATTTCACCTGACTGAAGTCCGGAATAAACCTGGCTTGAGTCAACGATCTTAAAATTCAGCTTATCAATCTTAGGTGCACCTTTCCAATAATTCTCATTAGCAACATAAGAAATATAATGGTCTGTATCATAATCGGTTACCATATAGGGACCACTGACAACATCGGGATGATTAAACCAATCCTGGGTTGTAAGTTCATCTTCACTGAATTTTTCAATTATATGTTTAGGCATTGTATGAAGATAGCATGCATAAGCACTTTTGAAAGTAACCATTGACATAGGTTCCTTTGTGGTAAACTGAATAGTCTTGTCATCAATTACCCGGACACCTGATACGCCGGTAGCACCTTCTTCTACAAATCCATCATCACCAACACCTTCAAAAACATTATATACTAAGGTAGCATTAGCAACAATCGGGCTTGCCAGACGAAGGAATGAAAATTCCACATCAGAAGCGGTAATGGGATTACCGTCTGACCATGTAGCGTCATCATTAATATGAACAATAAAATTCTTATTGTCCTCTGTTGTGATAGAATCTGCCAGAATATACTCAAAATCCAGATTCTCATTAAATTCGACCAGCGGAAGGAACTCCAAATCCACAGCATACTTGTTAATAAAAGTCTGATCGATAACGAACGGGTTAATACTTCCCAAAGAATCTGTCACACCAATGTTAACAATTTTCTCTTTCTCATTTGAAGATGATGAACAACCCGCCATAGTAAAGAGCATTACTGCTGCCAAAATCAGGCTTATCGCTTTACCAATTCTTTTTTTCATATTTCTCCTCCTTATTCTATCTATTTCCTAGTATTCTTATATAGATAGTGGTTTAATTATACTTGCAGTAACATAAAATGTCAATATTCAGTAAAAAAGAAACTTGCAGTATGCAATTTTTTATTTTACTATAACTTTATAAAAACGTATATAGGAATTTTACATGAAAAATTTATTAAACTACCAATCATCTGAATACGATTGCGGTCCCGTTTCCATTATAAACGGCATCCGCTACTTATTTGAAAGAGAAGAAATTTATCCTGACTTGATCAAGTTTATTATACTTTATTGTATGGATACTTTTAATGAAGCAGGAGAACCTTGCAAACATGGCACATCCACTGCCGCCATGGACTATATGGCAAGCTGGCTTAACCATTTTGGCGAAACCAGAAATTTTCCTATTAAATGTGAAGTCTTATCCGGTAAAGAAGTAACTGTTACTGAAAACAGTCAGATTATCAATGCTCTTAAGCAAGGTGGTGTTGTGGTGCTTCGTTTGTGTCTGGAAGTTCCTCATTATGTACTACTGACAGGGGTTGAAGACGATAACGTGCTTTTGTTTGATCCATTTTATGAGGAAGAAGATGATCCTGAATTTGATGAAGAATATTCTGAAGAAGGAATCAGTTTTATTTATGATCAGCCAAAGAAAGCCAATCGTTCCATATCTTTATCACGTTTAAACAGAACCGGGAACGGTTATTATGAAATGGGAGAGTTTTCCTTCAGGAAGGCGCTGATCATGTTCAACACCTCCCTTTAGATTTTACTGTTCCATCTGCCTTCCCAGAAATCCTGCGGCAGACTGGATCAGTTTCTGCTCTACTTCTCCCATTTTTATTTTTTCATTATTGCTGATCAGGGCTACTGCACCTATAATGTCACCTTCACAGATAATGGGACTGATAGCTTCATGAATAAACTCATCCGTAATATCCTGTGTCAAAGGAATAAAATTTTTATCTCCCTTTGAAGCAATCAGAGTTTCTCTGTTATTTATTTTTTCTTCCAGTTCTCTGCTCAGGGATTTTCCAAGTATATTTTTATAACCGCCGGATACCGCTATGAACTGGTCTCTGTCTGCAATCAGTGCCACATGCCCGGAAACCTGGCAAAGACTTTCCGCATACTGCTTTGCAAAGGTATTCATCTCCCCTATTGGGGAATATTTCTTTAATATAATTTCTCCTTCTCTGTCAGTAAAAATCTCAAGAGGGTCACTCTCCCTGATGCGAAGGGTTCTCCTGATCTCCTTGGGGATTACGATTCTTCCCAAATCATCAATCCTTCGAACAATTCCTGTAGCTTTCATATAATAATTTCCTCCGTTTACATTTTCTATTTCCGCGTTAGTAGTATTTGTAAACAAAGGATTTTTATACCCTGCTCTTTTTATGCTCCATTTATCGGAAAATATTGCCATTTATCTAAAAAATCAGTCATTTTTCATTGATATGTGTTATTATAAAAATAATGCTTTGAAGAACGGAGTTTAACCGATGTATTCCTCTTTCGACAAGATCATGAACGTATATATCTGTGATGACAATAACGATCATCTGCAAACGCTCTGTAAAACAGTCTGTCAGTTGTCTGACGAGTTTCCCATCCGGTTAAGACAGTTTTCTTCGCCCGAAAAACTCCTTTCCTGTCTGCAAGACAATGATTTAAAAATCGGAACCTGTTCCGATCTGGTTCTTTTGGATATCGAAATGCCTGTGACAGACGGTATTACTCTCGGTAAAAAAATCAAGGCGGTTTTTCCTGACATCTTTCTGGTATTTGTCACTGCCTATGCGGAATATGCCATGAAGGGATATGAAGCCAATGCTTTCCGTTATTTGCAAAAGCCGGTTTCCCGGATTGATTTTGAAAAATTATTTTCAGATATCGCACTTGAAAATTCCAGAAAAAAAAGAATTATCATAAAATCCGGTGAAGGCGAAATTCTCCTTTATATTTGTGATATTATTTATATCAGTGCAGAGGATAAATATACCATTGTATATACGCAAAGCGGTTATTATATTACTGATGAAAGCCTTAAACAGTACGAGACCAAACTGGTTCCTCTCGGATTTTTCCGCATACACCGCAAGTATTTGATCAATATGTACCATCATAAATCCATCTCCGGAAATAAGCTGCTGCTTCATCATGGCATAGAACTGCCTTTAAGCAGACGAAAGTCAGCAGAATATAAGAAAAAACTATTTCATTTTATGAAGGAAGATCTGGTATGATAATTTATGTTGTATCATTTTTATTATGTCTCATAAATACCTTCACGATATTGAATGTTATCCTGATTTCCAAATACTTATTCGGCTGCGATATGACGATCAGCCACAGAACGCTGTTTTTTACAGGTGGATTATTTCTGGTGTTTGATATTATTTTATCCGTCATTCTCTCCGATCGTATTCCTTACCTTACAACCGCCATTATCTATGCCTATATTGTCGTCACTGTGCTTATACTGACCAGAACCCATCGCTTGAAAACAGTATTTCTGACGATTCCCGCAGTTCTGCTTTATGTGGAATGGTGCAATATATTTGCCCTTTTCGAAAAACTCCCGGGGGTTGACCGGTATTATTATCTGTATCCTAACGGTAATCATATTACCGTTTTCTATTGTCTTACGGACATCACACTGTTTGCCCTGCTTCTCCTGATCAGAAAATTCAGTGAAAAGTACGCCTTTCATGTTCAGCTGACATTGGGTGAAGGTATTACTATCACAATACTTTGCATTTTTCTGCCAATCATTGAGGAAATTTTTATCCTTTTAGAAGATTATTTTCACAATGTGCTTTACAACACAGCATGGACTCTGTTTCTCATCGCGTTGAATTTTGCCATAATCTATGCCATTGCCCACAGGAAACGGGCACAGTACTACAAGGAGCTTTCCGAAAATTATAAAGAAAAATTTGATATGGAATATCACCGTTTTAAGGAATACAAGGAAGAACAGCATGACCTTGTCAAATTCCGTCATGATTTTAACAGCCACATGCTTCTTTTGCAGGAAATGATTGCAAATGGTAATTACGAAAAAGCCCAGAATTACTTTGTTGCTTTGACTGAAAGCGTCCCCGTCAGGCTAAGGACTGTACTGACCGGGAATGAACTGATAGACCTTTTACTAAATGCAAGACAAGATCTGTTTCACACCGGGAATATCGACCTGTGCTGCAGGGCACCACTGACAGGACTGGATTTTATGAATGAAGTGGACTGTTGTATCCTTTTTTCCAATCTGATCGACAACGCTATTGAGGCAAACATGAAAATTGAGGACAGCCGGTATATTGAATTTATAAAAAAACAAACTTCTATGACTCTATATATTGAAATCCGCAATCCTATCAGGGAAATGCCCATTTTAGAGAATGGACAATATATTTCTAGCAAACCGGGCAAAGGCCACGGAATTGGTCTTCAAAATGTGATCACTATCATTAGTAAATATCGGGGAACTTATCAGATTGAAGTAAAGAATGACATCTTTTCCGTGCAGATATTATTTCCCCTTCCGCTTATCGGATGATATCTGCCATTTATCCGGAAAATACTCTTTCCGTGCAGGAATATGTTAACATAAAAACATCATTCAGACCACTTTTCAAAAAGTGGTTTTTATATGGGAGGATTTCTATGAAAACAAAAGATGTCTATCTGAAAACAATGAAATTTGTATGGTTGAAGCTTGCATTCGGTGCTGCTGTGTTTGCAGCTTCCCTTGTACTTCTTGGTATTTTCCTGTTGATTGGCTACTTCTTTGGCGGATCAGCCATGGCAGTCTTTATATGTCTGTGGATGGTTCTTACGGGGGGTATTTACCGCTTTGGAATGCACTATGTCGGTTATATGTTGAAGGCCGGTCATATAGCCGTTATTGCCAAAACCGTTACAAGCGGTCAGGTACCTTTAAACCAGTTTGAATTCGGCAAGCAGGCAGTAAGCAAACGGTTTGCCGCCTCCAATGTTTATTTTGTAATCGATAATCTGATAAGTGGTGCCGTAAAGCAGCTGCAAAAGGCTGTAGGCAAAATCGGCGGTGCTCTGAATATGATTCCCGGCATGGATAGTGTAACCAACGTAGCACAGACATTTATCGGTATTGCCCTCGGTTACGTGGATGAATGTTGTCTGGGTTATTGTTTTATCAAAGAAGAGGAAGGCGTTTTCAAGGCTTCCTGTGATGGTGTGGTCATTTACTTCCAGAATGCCAAAAAACTTTTAAAAGATGCTGCTGTCACCACCTTAATCGTCATCGCTTCTACCTTTTTGGCCTGGATTGTTCCCTTTATTGTATTTGCCCTGATTTTTAAAATTTTTGGCTGGAACATGCTGATTGCGGTTATTTTAGCTATCTTCGTTGCTGTTGTTTTAAAAACAGCATTCATTGACAGCTATATGATGGTAAAAATGATGGTTTCTTACATGGAAGTTGCTCCTTCCACAGAAATCACCTTTGACCTTTATGACAAGCTCTGCAGTTTCTCATCCAAGTTTAAATCCCTATTCCAAAAAGCAAAAAACGAGATTGCATAATCCAAGAGCACGGATATCACATTTCCGATATCCGTGCTCTTTTAAGTCCAAGGATATAATACCTTATTTTTTTGCAACATCCTTCTTTCGGAATTTCTTAACCTCATACAGCTTTTCATCTGCCTGGGTCAGCGCTTCTTTCAAGGTGATATTGTCCTTGGCACCGATCAGAGATGCACCTGCAGAAACCGTAACATTATAAGGCTTATCGCTGCTTTCATTGAACATAACAAATCTATCGTAAATTTTAGTCAAGACATCTGCTCCGTCATCTGCCGGCTGATATCTCATAATGCAGGCAAATTCATCTCCCCCGATCCTGCCGGCAATACCTGCATTTTTCATCTCCTCAGAAAGAATATCACTGATCAGTTTCAGTGCAAAATCTCCCTCTTCATGACCGTATCTGTCATTGATGATCTTCAGATTATTCATATCCACATAAATTGCCAGAAGATTCCCGCCGGTCTTTCTGTTTTCTTCGATCATTTTTTCCGCTTCCGTATAAAAACCCCTTCTGTTAAAGATTCCTGTCAGACTATCAGATTTCGACAGTGTATCCAGGGCAATATTATTCTCACGAAGTATTCTAAGGCTGTCCTCCAGTTTCTGCTGGATCTGTTCATTTGCCTTCAGCAATGTAATCATTTTGACAGCGGAACTCATCTGGTTGATCAGGAATTCTCCGTTGACAAAAACACCCTCTGTCAGATCACACAGCAAAATACCATAGAGCATTTCACTGGAAAATAATGGCATACAGGCAAAAGAATATTTTTTTTCTTTATCAATAAAGCTGTTATAATATATATTTTTTAATTTGATTTCCTGTCTCAGGTAGGGCACTGAACTTACTACTCCATCCCT